>NZ_BJEB01000044.1 GCF_005405445.1 Paucilactobacillus nenjiangensis | reverse complement strand
CGCCGTATACGGAACCGTACGTACGGTGGTGTGAGAGGTCGGTAGCTGAACTAATCAACTGCCTCCTACTCGATTGGAGGTGATTTCTATGGTGGCAGTCATTTATTTTTCTAGGCGAGGTAAAAATAAGCAAGATGGTCGATGCCAATATATTAATGTTGGAAATACTGAGGTGGTTGCTCAAAAAATTGGATTAACTTTAAATGTTAAGCCAATCGAAATAAAACCACTCCAAGCATACCCAGTGGATTATTTTGAAACGAAAGCAAGATCACATGAGGAATATTTGAATGGGACACAAGTACCGATTGCTCCGGTTGATTTTGATATAACCGATAATTTAATTATTCTAGGGTTTCCGAATTGGTGGGGTACGATGCCACAAGCAGTGAAGACTTTTTTGACCAAATATGATTTGGGTGGTAAAAAAATTTATCCGTTTGTAACGCATGAAGGTAGTCAATTCGGCAAAAGCTTGGATGATCTGAAACAGTTGACACCAGACAGTCTCATCATGAAAGGTTTACCTGTTCGCGGTACACGAGCATATAAGTCTGAAAGCTCGATTAAAAATTGGTTGGAAAATATGAATTTAAATTAATGGAGGAAATAAGTATGGCAAAAAATGAACAAGTAAAAAATGGAATTTTTGAAATGGGACCAAAGAACGATGCATATGCCCAATATTTTACGGGGCAAAGTTATCTACAAAATTTAATGGCTGATCCGGCAATCGATTTTGGTATTGGTAATGTTACTTTTGAACCAGGAACACGCAATAACTGGCATATTCATCACAACGGATATCAAATTTTGTTAGTCACAGGTGGTGAAGGTTGGTATCAAGAAGAAGGAAAACCAGCCCAATCATTAAAACCCGGTGATGTAATTGTGACCCATGATGGTGTCAAACATTGGCATGGTGCAAAAAAAGATAGTTGGTTCTCACACATCGGAATTACTGCGGGAACACCAGAATGGCTAGAACCTGTTTCTGATGAACAATATGCGGAGGTTGAAAATAATGGCTAAAAAACAAACTGCAGGACGCGATAACTTAGGTGAATTTGCCCCTAAATTTGCAGAACTAAATGATGATGTTTTGTTTGATGAAGTTTGGTCACGAGAAGATCAAATGCCAGCTCATGATCGTAGTTTAATTACTGTTTCTAGTTTATTGACACAAGGAGTACCTCAACTTGAAGCACATATGAACATTGCGAAACAAAACGGAGTCACAAAAAATGAAATGGTCGAGTTAATTACCAAAGTTGTCATCAAACCACCCTTTTTTTCTGAGGATATAACCAAGGGTGATGATTAAAACAATGGTTAAGATGCTTTGAATGGAAGTAGATAGGGCGGTCACAACTATGCCTCCGTTTCAATTTCAATGTCATCAGGTAAATCGCGATATTCTGGGGTCCATTTCATATCAGCAACAGCTTGAGCAACATTGTTAATTGATTCTTCGTTTAAACCATCATCACCGGCTTGTTTGGCCACTGCAATGGCAACGGTTTGACTAAATTCGTCCAACTTGGAAACTGGAGGGAGCACTGCAGCGCCGGGCTTTGAAGAATCGACAATTCCACCAAGACTATGAGCTGCGGCAGAAATCATATCATCGGTCAGTAATTTGGCGGTAGCGGCAATCGTACCAAGTCCTAATCCGGGGTAGACTAAGGCATTGTTTGCTTGGCCAATATCGTAAGAAACACCATTGTATTCAACCGGTTCACTAGAGATTCCAGTGGCAATGAGTGCTTTACCGTCTGACCATTTAATTAAATCAGCAGCACTAGCTTCGGCTAATTTGGTAGGGTTCGACAGTGGCAAAATAATTGGACGTTCAGTATGAGCACTCATTTCTTCCACGATTTCTTTGGTAAAAGTACCGGGTTGGGTTGAAGTCCCAACAAGGACTGTTGGATGGATAGCTTTTACAGCTGCGGCTAGGGTTGTTAATTCTTCAGGATTATCAAATTCATCGCGGCGACGAGCGAATGGTTTTTGTTCAGGCGTTAAGTCGTCCATGTCGTCAAATAACAATCCTTGTTTATCAAACATGTAGAAATGTTGACGAGTTTCGTCAGCGTCCATACCTTGTTGGAGGAATTCATCATAAACGCGTTGGGCGATACCAGCGCCAGCTGTTCCAGCACCAAAACTTAAATAAATTTAATCAGTCATTTTTTGTTTCGAAATATTTAAAGCACCAAGGACACTGGATAAAACAATGATTCCAGTGCCTTGAACGTCATCATTAAATGTAGTGATTTTGTCTTTATATTGATTTAAAATATCGGCTGCATTACTACGACCAAAGTCTTCAAAATGCAAGTAAAGTTTAGGGAATAGGTTTTCGACTGTATCAACAAATTTGTCGACGAATGCGTGATAAGTTTGACCGTAAACGCGTTGTTTCTTTAAACCTAAATAAAGATCGTCATCTAAGAGTGCTTGGTTAGTCGTTCCAGCGTCTAAAACAACGGGAAGTACTTGGCTAGGATCAATTCCGGCTGCGGCAGTGTATACCATTAGTTTACCGACGGCGATATCAACTCCTTGAGTACCCCAATCGCCAATTCCAAGAATTCCTTCAGCATCGGTGACTACAATCAGGCGAATATCGCGACCATTGGCACTGGCCTTAATAGCAGATTCCATATTTTATTGGTCATCAATTGTTAAGTAAGTCGCATTTTGGGGATTGGTATATAAGGCACTGTAATTTTCAATCGTATCAGCAATTGTTGGATCATAAACAATTGGCATAAATTCATAGATATGTTCAGAGAATAATTTGTAGTATAAAACATGGTTTTCATTAAATAGGTTCATTAAGAACATCCGCTTGTCCAAATCAGTTGCTTTCGATGATAGTTGCGCATAAGCTTGAGAAACCTGTTGGTCTAAAGTTTGAATGGCTGGAGGCAAGATACCATTTAAGTTATATTTTTGACGTTCTTCTTTTGTAAAGGCAGTGCCTTTGTTTAAAAATGGGTTATTAATTAATTGTTGTGGTGTGTATTTCATGAATAGTTCCTCCGATGTCTTATTTAATTTACGCAAGCAGTATAAAACGCTGAAAAACTTATAGTCAAACCACTAAAGTATGATAAAATATATTTATATGACTAGACGGGAGAACGCTTACATGAACACGCGAGATTTAGAATACTTTAACAAATTAGTTGAATTAAAAAATTTTTCTCAAGTTGCCAAGTTTTTTGCTGTGACTCAGCCAACCATTACCTTTTCATTGAAACGGTTGGAGGATTATTTTTCGATTCAGTTAATTAATCGCGATCAAAGCCATGGCCAGTTGTCTGTGACGGAGGCGGGGAATCAGCTATTTGATCGTTCAAAAATTATTACTGGGCAATTAGAACTAGCACGAACTGAGTTAGCTAGGGTACGCCAACATAAATTGAAATTAGGCATGCCACCAATTATTGGTAGTTATTATTTTCCAAAAATTGCCAGCGAGCTGGTTAAACAAAATTTAATGGACGTTGTCGATACTAAAGAAGGTGGCTCTGATGATTTGTTTTATCAGATGCGTTCGGGAGATTTAGATATTGCATTGCTCGGATCGACAGGACCTAAAATTGCTGAGGATATGGACATTACTCAAATCATGAGTGTTCCATTTACGATTGTTGTTGATAAACAACACCCGCTAGCCCAATTACCTGAAGTAGCCTTTGCGGATTTAAAAAAATATTCGTTTGTTTCGTTGGCGGAAGGATTTGTGATTGTTCAAGCTTTTGATTGGTTTGTTAAAAATGCTCAAATGCAACCAGAGGTACTGTATCGAATCTCAGATGTAGCCATGCTTAAAAAGATGATTAAAGAACGGGTTGGAATTGGCTTTTTGACTGAAATTGCAGTTACGCCCGAAGATGATTTAGTGACAATTCCGTTAACAGACAAGAATCAGCCGGAATTTATTATTTCGGTCTTTAATCGCAAAAACCAAGTGTTAGAAAATGATTTACTCAAATTAAAAAATGTATTAGTACAAACCAAATAAGATGAGGATTGAAAATGAAAGATAGAAGTATTCCAGATGTATTTTGGAAGCGCGGTAAACAAATTGTTAATAATGGGGATGTTGATATTGATGAAATCGATTATTCGAATAATTTGGTGCGTGCTACAGTCATCGGTACATATCGCTATGAAGTCACGATTAATGAAAATGAGGTGCAAAAAGACTTTTGTTCGTGCCCATATTTCGCAGAACACGGTTACTGCAAACATATTGCAGCAGTGATTGAATTTTTGGCTAAATATGGAAATCCAATTGAACATTTATTTGAAGGTGAACCTAAAAATGTCCTGCGTGATATCGTGCAAAACAAGAATGCAATTGATTGGGTTCCAGAAACTAAGCACTCTAATGGTTTATCTTTCTTATCAGATATCAAGTATACAGAACAAGATGCTTTTAAATTACCAAATGTGGATGAAAGTGACGAGCCACTGATGTTGGAAGTGACTTTAGCCTTAGGCGGCATTAGTCACGATGATTACGAACTCGATGTCGGACGATTGTTTATTAAGTTAAGAATAGGCAGTCGTAATGATCAAAAATTTTATGCGATTAAGAACGTCGACAGTTTTTTAGATGATTTCAATCAGCAAGCTATCTATCAAACTGGTGGGAAAAAACGGTTTTCGTTAAATCAAAGTAATTTTAATGATGTAGATAAAGCATTTTTAATCTTTTTGTCAGCACATCAGCGAGATCAAAATTTTGAATCTAGTCAGTTTGACAAAAATCAATACTATTTAATTACACCTGAAAATCTTGAAGCCACCATTAATGTCGCACAACAGGTGGATTATTTTTTGTTTCTTTCAATCAATGAAAGTGAATATGATGCTGTTCAATATCTGCCTTACGACGTAAATAGTGGCTTATTTAGTGCTAATGTGACCAATGATAAAGATGGATATGATTTAAAGATTGATGCACAGTTTGATTTAGAGTTAGAAGACGATAATGCTTTATTGATGGATGATGTGATTTATTATACTGACCATCAAACGGCTTCCAAAATTAAAGACATTTTGTTCCGCTACCGACAAAATACGCACCATCAATTCGGCGGAATTGGGGTACCAATGGAAGTCGACGCGAGTTTATATTTTCCAATTGGTAGTGAACGGGCATTAATTGATTTTATTAAGTATTTTCAGCAGGTCGGCACAGTTATTGTGCCAGACGAATTGACAATTAGCCCAATGAAACCACAGTTTAATTTGGATATCGATAATAATTTTATTCAACTGGGCTTGGAATTTAATTATCAGTCAGCAGAGGACACAACCACAATTCACCGAGATGATATCAAGGAGGGGATGGCGCGGCAGTATCTAGCTCGCTTGAACTTTGTTGGTGACGATGACAATTATAGTTTGAACGTGATGAGCGGGGATCAAATGTATGATTTTGTTACTCGGCAATTACCTAATTTACGTGAAAATGGAGTGGTTGAATTAAGCAATCGGCTAGACAAAATGTTGTCAGAAATGAATTTGGCTAATCCCAATATTAACGTTTCGGAAAATGATGGGTTGTTATCAGTTCGATTTACAATTGACGGCATCAATGAAAATGATGTCGATGCGATGTTAGATCAATTAGAGCATAATCAAAAACCATTTGTTCAACGTCAAGATGGCTCAATCATGTTAGTGGATGATTCACTGCGTAAAATTACTGCAGTTTTAACTCAATTAAGAGCTGGTCATGATAAATTCGAGCACGGTGAAATCAAAATTGCCGCAGCACAAGCGCTAAGCGTTCAAGCGATGTTAGATGATACTGCTGACTTTGATGAAAAGTTTAAACATCTGGCGCAAGACTTAGCTCATCCTGATCAGTTTGATTATCCGATTAAAGCAAAGGTCCAGGCAGATTTGCGCCAATATCAAAAAGACGGTATTCAATGGCTTGAAATGTTAAATGAATACCATTTCGGTGGTATTTTAGCTGATGAAATGGGACTGGGGAAAACCGTCCAGATGATTGCCTTTTTGTTGAATAATTTGGTTTCGGAACGGGTGAATTTAATTGTGGCGCCAGCATCATTAACCTATAACTGGCAAGCCGAATTTGAAAAATTTGCACCAAGTATGTCTGTGAGTGTGGTTGATGGCTCCAAATTAGAACGGCGCAAAATTATCAATGAAAGTAATAGTGAAGTATTAATTACTAGTTACAACAGCGCCCGTGCTGACATTGCCGAATATCAGCAACTTAATTTGGAATATTTGGTGTTAGATGAAGCGCAATTTATCAAGAATTCAACCTCAAAAACTAATCAAGCTTTGCGTAAATTGACACCACGGAATGCATTTGCTCTTTCGGGTACGCCAATCGAAAATCGAATTGAAGAATTATGGGCGATTTTTGAAGTAGTCATGCCAGGACTTTTACCAAGTAAAAAAGCCTTTAAGCATTTGGCACCGGCCGAAGTTGCACTTCGAGTCACGCCATTTATTATGCGACGAGAAAAAAAGAAAGTGCTGACAGAGTTACCAGAAAAAGTGGAGTCGAACCTATATAATGAGTTAACTAAAGAGCAAAAAGCAGTTTATTTAGCTCAGCTCAAGCAAATGCAGGTCAAAGTGAAGGGCATGTCTGGAGATGCATTTGTCAAAAACAAAATTGAAATTTTAGCTGGCTTAACGAGATTACGACAAATTTGTGATACACCAGCACTTTATTTGGACGAATACAATAGTGATTCTGGCAAAATCAATCAATTGAAGGAAATTTTACAACAGGCCAAGGACAATGACCGACATGTGCTTATTTTTTCTCAATTTACAACCATGCTTGATGAAATTAAAACTGAATTGAATGAACTAGGCTTAGATTCTTATTTATTAAAGGGTGATACTAAACCCAAAGAACGGTTAGAAATGGTCAATCAATTTAATGATGGCGAAAAGAGTATCTTTTTGATTTCGCTCAAAGCTGGTGGGACCGGATTGAATCTGACGCGTGCTGATATGGTTATTCTGGTTGATTTATGGTGGAATCCAGCGGTTGAGGATCAAGCAACTGCGCGAGCACATCGAATTGGCCAGAAAAACAATGTGGATGTCTTTAGACTAATCACCAAGGGGACGATTGAAGAACAAATTTTCAAACTGCAAGAAAAGAAACGCAACTTTGTGGATCAAGTTTTGAGTGGAACTGAAAATAAGGCTTCCTTGTCTGAAGCAGAGGTCAAAGAAATCCTAGGAATTGAATAGTTACGCTACAATTTTTTAGATTTGGATATTTACTCACTGTCAATATGTTGGTATACTTATTTGGTACCGCATTTGGAGAGTTGGCAGAGTGGTAATGCAACGGACTCGAAATCCGTCGAACCGGTTCATACCGGCGCGCAGGTTCAAATCCTGTACTCTCCTTACTTAAAGTAAGTAGATTATTTTAAGAAAATTAAAAACACCTTCATACCAATGGTTGAGGGTGCTTTTTTATTTTTAAAAAGTATAAGAAAGAATAAGAATAGTAAATTTTGGTACGCATTTGTTACGCATTAGCCTTTTTGGAATTTGTATATTTGCTTTTTTTAGTGTATAAATCATCTATTGCATTTACAATCAAATTATCAGTCGCGGCTTTATATTCGTCAATCATATATGAATAAGTTCGTGTTGTGATAGAAACATCTGAATGACCCAATCTCTTTGCAATAGCATAGATGTCAATGCCTTGTGAGAGCAGATAAGCCACATGCGTGTGTCTCCTTAATTGATTTGATAATAAACGTCTCATGTACTTATACTTAAAGGGTTGTCAGTATGCGAGGCGTTTTTCTTTTGGTCTTTGACTCGGCTTTGACTCGGTTTAGTCCGAATTCATGGCCTTAGCGAATATTTCAGACGCCGTTTTTTCCATCTTATCAGTGACATGTGAATATAAATCTAATGTGATCTGTATGCTGGCGTGTCCGAGCCGCTCACTGATAATTTTAGGACTAACCCCAGCTTCAAGTAATAGAGTAGCGTGTGTATGGCGTAGTCCGTGAATGGTGATTACTCGTAGCTGGTTATCAGTGATGGTTTTCATCAACCATTTACGAGGAACGGTTAGCTGTAAAAATTCGTTGTGTTCGTTACTGAATACAAGTTGATGCTTTTTAAGCGTGCTATATCCTAGTTTGAGCATGTCTTTACTTTGCTGAACTTTCCACCGTTTCAGTACGGCCATAGTTTCAAGATCAATGCTAATAGTACGCTTTGAATGCTTTGTTTTTGGTTGTTCAAGGTATAGCGCCGTTCTTTACCCATAGCCAATGTCTGGACGATACTAATAGAATTGTTCTCAAAGTCCACATGTTGCCATTCAAGCCCCAGCAGTTCACCTTGACGGCATCCGGAAGCAGAGAACAGTTTCATGAATGTGTATGCTTTTTGTGTCTGTTGCTCTTTAGTCAACTCAAGGAACTGTTTGAGTTCGTCTTTAGTGTAGTAGTTCTGGCGTTTTGGTTCATCGAGGGATTCTTTACGCTTTGGGATAGTGATATGGGTAGCTGGATTATCCTTAATTAATCCCAGATTAATCGCATACTCAAATATTCGTGAAACATCTGTGACAAAATCCCGATACTTAACGAACTTCTTAACGTTATTGTTAGCGAAGTGCTGAATATCAGCAATCGTAATTTCATCCATACGCTTACTACCAAAAATAGGTATGGTATGCACTTCATACTGGCTAATAGCTTTACAGTAGGTGCTTTCCTTTACAGTGAGCTCGTAGTTCTCTTTCCATAAGTCGAAGACGTCTTTAAACGTCTTAATATCCCTGGTAGTGGGTTCATCTTTAAAATACGTGCCATCATCAAACGAAGCTTTCAACCGCGTTACTGTGAGTTGAGCTTCTTTTTTTGTATCAAAGCCGCGGCGTGTAGTATTTACATCACGGCCTGTTTTTGGGTTCACACCCAGATACGTCTTAAACATCCATTTTTTAGTGCCGTTTTTAAGTTCGTACTGCTTAATAACTGTCATAATCTATTATCCTTTCATATTCAGTACTGTGGCGGGGCATGGATATGTATTGGATTAATTGAACTTGATAAAAACGACATTAATTTGCATGTTTGAACTATTTAGCATGATTGTAAATAACAAAACAGGCGATTCTTTAATATTGGTTACATCAACTACTTAGATTGCAAGAGTACTTTTACGTACGGCTGTAGAGCAATAACGAGCCGGTAGGCATCCCCAGACAGCATTTAATATATTGAATCTATCAAGGTGGAAATCAGACAAGAATTTTATGGAATTGGTCAATCAAACTGCCTATAGTCAACAAATTGTGACGGAAAATCAACAGTTGCTTAAGCAGCAGGATTTGTCGACGGTAATTAATGATTTGTACACATCACCACAAAATAAAAAAGCCCTACGCCAGGTACTGTTGGTTGTTAAGGATATTCAAAAAGCAATGGGGGGCCAGGCACCAGATAAGGTATTTATCGAATTTGCACGTGAAGATGAAGCTGATCCACGTCGTACAACTAGTCGTGCAAATCACTTAAAACAGGTCTATCAAGGATTGAGTGATGAACTGCTGGCAAGTTCCGCAATCAGATCTCAGTTGAATAGTGAGCAGTATTCAATGGCGCGGGATCGGTATTATCTGTACTTCGCACAAGGTGGGCGAGATCTGTATACTGGCGAGTCAATCAGTATTGATGATATCTCAAGTTATGACATCGACCATATTTTGCCACAGTCCTTTATTAAGGATGATTCGCTTGATAACCGGGTACTGGTTAATCAAACTTCTAACCGAGAGAAGGCGGATAATTTACCTGGTGAGACATTGGTTAATAAGATGCGGTCGTTATGGAAACGTCAGTTGGACGCGGGGATGATGACCAAGCGTAAGTTTAATAATCTTACTTTGACTCATGATAAAGTGAATAAGTACCAAAAGACTAGTTTTGTTCGGCGTCAGTTAGTTGAGACACGTCAGGTAATTAAGTTTGTGGCTAATATTCTCGCTGATGAATATCAGAATGATGACACTAAGATTATTTCTGTTAAGGCCAACTTAACCCACCAGATGCGTGAAGATTTTGATTTTTCCAAAAATCGAAATGTAAACAACTATCATCATGCATTCGATGCCTACTTAACAACGGTCGTTGGCTTGCATCTCCTCGAACATTATCCCAAGCTTAGTAAGCTGTTTACGTACGGTGAATTTTTCAAGGGAGAATTGCCCAATCTTGGATCGTTTAACTTTTTACATGATTTGGGATGGGTTGATCCTAAACACAATGATAAAAAAATGCAGCGTTCGGATGCGTATCAGGAGTTATGGGATCGACTCGATCATATTTATGATTTTAAGAAGGTTACTGTAACTCATGAAGTGTTTGAAAATCATGGTGCGCTGTATGAACGGACTCTGTATAAGGCTACCGATGACAAGGGTAGTGGTCGCGGATCAAAGCAGTTAATACCGAAAAAGAAAAATATGCCAACTGAATTGTATGGTGGCTATACCGGAGCAACTAGTGCATTCATGACAATTGTGCGTCTGAAAAAGAAAGACGAATTTTACTATAAAGTATTTGGAATACCTACACGAATTGCGGATAAGATTTCGAATGGTAAAGAAATAAAATTAGACAAACTTCTGGAATACATGAAGCGCCAATTTACTAGTCAAAAGATAAATAAAAAAACAGGTGAAGTAGTAAGCAAAGTTGAACCATTTGAAATTATCGCACCAAAAATTTCTTACCGACAGCTTGTAGTTGATGAAGGTCAACCGTTTATGCTTGGCACCGCAACGTATCGTCATAATGCGCGTGAATTGTATTTATCGAAGAATATGATTAGAGCTATTAATCAAGGTGAACAGCTTGACGCAGTATATTCAGAAATTTTAAAGAGTGTACATTCATATTTTCCAATGTATAAAATAAATAAATTCATCGCTAAGTTGACTGAAGGCGAAAGCATCTTTGACAGTTTACCCAATAATACACAGTATGAGAGTGGTAAGATTCTGCAAATTGGTAAACATTCAGTTATAGATCGGATCTTGATAGGATTGCATGCCAATGCCTCTGTCTCAGATCTAAAGGTGTTAGGGATATCAACGCCATTTGGGTTTATGCAACAAGGGAGAGGCATAACTTTGACAAGCGATGCTAAGCTGATTTATCAGTCACCGACAGGGCTGTATGAAAAAATAGTAGCACTTAAAGATTTAAAGCCGCTGGCATAACGGTTTCAGGGATATAGTAAAAGAGCAATTGATCGTAGGGATCAATTGCTCTTTTTATGTAATGCCCATAAGGGCTTCAATTAAGATGATAAAACTTGGCCGAAGCCTTGTTTGATTTTAACTTAAGCTTGGTAAAAATATAAGTACGATCCGTCGGTGAGTTAATCCGACAAATAGATTATAGCATAAATTGAAACGATTACAAGGAGGTTGGAAAAAGTGGGATGGCGCAGCGTAATTATTACACAGCACGCAAAAATTTCTTACTCAAGTCGACAATTGGTGGTGCAAACAAGGGATGGAACGAGTCAAATCCCGATTAGCGATATTCAAATTGTACTGATTACGACGTTAAGTGCGGTTGTGACGACTGCAGCCATTGCAGCCTTAACGAGTAGTGGTGCGAAAGTGATTTTTTTTGGGCCGTGACGGGCAACCAATCTGTGAAACAGTTGGGTATTATTCTGGTAACCGAGATGCAAATTTGGTTCAAACACAGATTGACTGGAATGATGGTAAGAAAAAAATATTATGGACTAAGCTAATTTATCAAAAAATTCAAATGCAAATTCAAGTTTGCCAGTTGATGGGCATTGAATGTTTTGCACTAAAAGATGAGCTTGAGAAACTGGAAATTGGTGATATTACTAACCGAGAAGCAGTAGTCGCACATAAATATTTTACGATGGTGTTTGACAATGATTTTGTTCGGCATCAATTTGACCCAATTAATGCCGCATTAAACTATGGTTATTCGATCCTACTGTCTGCAATTGATCGTGAGATTGCCGCCAATGGATATCTCACTCAGTTTGGAATTCATCATCATAGCGAGGGTAACGATTTTAATTTGGGATCGGATTTGATGGAGCCATTCCGACCAATTATTGATTTTTGGGTTGCACACCAGAAATTTAATGAATTAACGCCGGATGTTAAATATGGATTGGTGGATTTACTAAATTTCGAATTTAAATACAATGATGAAAAAACGATTTTACGAAATGCGTTGACTAAGCATGTAGCAAATTGTGTTAATTTTCTTAGTGAAAAACGTGATGAAGTTACAATAAAGGTGGAATTAACTGATGAGGTACCGAATAATGCGATTAATGGTCATGTTTGATTTACCTGTTGAAACAAGCGAGCAGCGACGCAATTATCGTCGATTTCGCAAGGCATTAATAAATGAAGGATTTCTTATGATTCAGTACTCGATTTATGTGCGTGTATGCGTCACAAAACAATCGGCAACTTTTATGGAACGTCGAATTTCTGATTTTGCACCGGCGGATGGTGTTGTCCAATCTATGATGGTGACGGAGAAACAGTATAATGACATGCATTTTATTGCTGGTGAACCAAAAAAAGATGTACGAAACACCTCTAACCGGACGGTGATTTTATGAGAATGACTTACTATCCATTCAAACCGTTTGAAATTAATGAGGGAAAGTTAACAGTAATTGAGACGAATAATCATGAGTTTTATCAAACGTTGATATTAAATTTTAAGGATCTTCAAGATGATGTCCATTTTAGTGATGATGAGTTTAAGCTGGTTGAAACAAGCAAAGCAATTCATTGGTTTGGGGATGCTTTTATTCAGAATGATTTAGATAAATTGTTTACTAACCGACTTTACAAGCATTTTAAAGAGGTAGTAACTCCCGAGCAACAACAGCAAATTTTTGAATTAAGCCAACAGCTTAAATTGGCGGTGTTATGCGCGTCGTACTCACTAGATTTACCATTACAAATTGAAGAACAAACGGAATTAGAAAAAGTTTTTAAATTTTGTGATTTAAGATTTATACCGACTGTAGTTAACCGTCCATATGATATAATTGAGACACTTCTAAAAACTTCTGTAGAGTTAAATGAATCTCGGATTTTAGGACTCATGAATGTTTCTGACTATTTAACGCGTGACGAGTTTAGCGAGTTAAATAGATTGATTCAAATGTTAAATATTAAAATTATTCTCATTAAGTTCTCGGAGATTAATCGATATAAAATGTTTGAAGGATGCCGGTATTACTACGTTGATAATGATTATGTTGAATGGCACTATGAATGATCATTATAGATTGATTATAAAATAACGGTTTTAGAAGCTTGGTAAAAATATGAGTTACGATCCTGCCGGTGCGTTTGGAGTTGCTGTATCGTGGTTTTAGAAGCTTGGTAAAAATATGAGTTACGATCCAATCACAGAGTCTATAGAAGAAGACATTTAGTTTTAGAAGCTTGGTAAAAATATGAGTTACGATCCTGTTGATCGGTTAATTCATTTGAGCCTTCAGTTTTAGAAGCTTGGTAAAAATATGAGTTACGATCCTCTTAAACGACACGGTTGAACTAATGGCGGGTTTTAGAAGCTTGGTAAAAATATGAGTTACGATCCTAGTGACTGCTGAAAATGCAGATCAAACTGGTTTTAGAAGCTTGGTAAAAATATGAGTTACGATCCGGAGGAATATTAAGATGTTAGACGAATACCGTTTTAGAAGCTTGGTAAAAATATGAGTTACGATCCTGCAAAGCCACAATTGTCATGATTGTGCCCGTTTTAGAAGCTTGGTAAAAATATGAGTTACGATCCAGCATATTTGAGCAACAAAGCTAAATCAACGTTTTAGAAGCTTGGCGAAAATATAAGTACAATCTCATTGCTCTAATCACCGATGTTCTTTTACCTAAGATGCCGAATTATATCTTGAGTCAGATATAACAAACTTGGCATGTTGCGAATCATTTGCGCACGATCAGACACTATGAGACCAATAACAGCAGTGAACTTAACGAACGGAGAAAATTACTGATGATTGAATGGTCACAAGATACGATTGATGCGTTTCGGCAAACACTGCTTGATTGGTACGATACTCATGGGCGTGATTTACCGTGGCGGCAGGATCATGATCCGTACCACGTTTGGATTTCAGAAATTATGTTGCAACAGACCCAGGTGAATACGGTGATTCCGTACTACGAACGGTTTATGACGTGGTTTCCGACGGTACAAGAGCTCGCGACAGCACCAGAAGCACGATTAATGAAGGCGTGGGAAGGGCTCGGGTACTATTCACGAGCGCGCAATTTGCAGAAGGCGGCCCGACAGATTGTCGACGATTATCACGGACAATGGCTGCAAACGGCAGACGTGTTACGCGAACTGGCAGGAATTGGACCGTATACGGCCGGCGCAATTGCAAGTATCGCGTTCAATCAACCTGTGCCGGCAGTCGACGGTAACGCGTTTCGCGTATTTGCACGTCTGTTAAAAATTGACGCTGATATTGCCAAACCCCAGACACGCCAGATTTTTGAACAGGTAATTGCGCGAATTATTTCACCAGATCGTCCGGGCGACTTTAATCAGGCAATTATGGATCTCGGTGCGAGCTATATGAGCGCCAAGAATCCGGACTCGGAACACTCTCCCGTGCGCCAGTTTAATCAGGCATATTTGGATGGTGTTGAGGATCAATATCCGGTTAAAACGAAGAAGCCACGGCCCAAGCCAGTGGCGTACTTTGGTTTAGTTATGCCAGATGCTAATCAGTACTTGATGGAAAAACGACCGAGTAACGGATTACTGGCTAACTTTTGGACGTTTCCACTGGTTAAGCAAGCGGACGTATTGGTGGCCACGGATTCTGGGGATACAGATTCTGAGGATAATGAGCCAACGGACTCGGAGATACTAGAATTGTTGCGTCAGTATTTAATGACAAAATATGGGTTCAAAGTTTCCCTGAAACCAGTACAAGGACGACCGGTGACGCACACGTTTACGCATCAAAAATGGACAATCACATTACTACAGGTAATCTGGAATGAACGCCCTGATTTAAGCTATTTTCCGGGTGAATGGCTGAATGTCACGAAGTTTGATCAAATTGCTTGGCCGAAAGTGCAGGAAAAGATGTGGGCACGTGTGGGAAAGTAGACTACTGCACTGTAGATATTTATAGTGAATGAAATTGAATAAATCCTGACCAATTCGCCATGTCATGGATTAACGGGCGCACTCTATCCGAGTGCGTTTTTATGTTGCTCTTACTAAAGGTTGAAAGTTAATATTTCCACTTAAGCCCTGATCTGTTAGGACTTTTTTGCTACAAAAACTGACTAACATTAGTGGTGAATCATAAAAGATGAATAAATTTTGAATTTATCGATGATTATTGGGGATTTTATAAATATTATCAAAAATATCAGCATTTTTTGAATAGCTTGTCCTGTGTTGAATGGTATAAACTTGGTAATAAATAATCGATTAAGGGTGTTCATCAGGAGAAATTATGAAATTTCAGTCCACATTAACTAAACAAGAATTTTTGACTGGGGTCCGGTTTGGTTTAAGGCATGGAAAATCGAAAAAGAGAAGGTTAATACAGGACTCCATCTTATTAATCTTAGCCTTTAGTATGATTGCACAAGCATTAACTGACAATCAGCAGTCAAGTGGCGGCAAGATTTTAACAGTAATTTTTTATTGCATTTTTTTTGGCTTGTTATTTGTGATGATAAATTTTGGGGCTATACTGACTGTTAAATTTCAAGGTAAGCAGAATCATGAAATTGATAATCCTAGAACAATTAGTTTGTCTGAAGATGGAATTGAAAGTATAAGATCAGACCATAGTTATTTTGCAAAATGGAGTAGGTATCAACATTAATATTATTAAAAAACAACAATAATACTTTTGAAATGTTTTCTATTAAATCCTTAGATGAAAATACATTAAATCAAATAAAAAAGATTTTACTGTCACATATGGTAAACAACAAGGTGTAAAAATTGAGCAAAATATTATCTCAAATATTTGAATATATGAAGTTAATGCCACTACCCATATTAATAACATTATTAATACTTTTTCCAATCTTAATTTATCTGATTGAATTATGGCAGCTAAAAAAGCATCGGATGAATGCTGGCGTTCTTTTGTTAATCATCTGTTGTGGTTGGCTTTTTTTATTGGTATTATTGTATTGTTTACTTGGCCTATTCAATTTGAAACTAGTTGAAGACGGATATGTTGATTCTAATTTGAACACTTTTTCAATGCTTTTTTATGTGAGCGTTATTGTATTGTCTATTGTTTGGGTAATCGTGAACGTTATTATCAATTATATTATGCATTGGAAAATAAAAACTGGTCAATGGTCACTTAAAATAGAAAATTATTATTGGGTCCCGACTTTTTTTGCTTGGATAGTAATGGTAAAAATCGTGATTGCAGTGATTAAAGTTTATCTCATTCCAAGCTTACATATAGGCAGAGACTCCATTATCCGAATATTGTTAATTATTGCCTGGTACTTTACGGCACTAGTAATCTTAAAATTAGTCAATCAATTGGTTCATGGTATTGGTCGCCACTGGGCAATTTCAAAAAGCGCTCAGCAAGAAAAAAACTGGTTTCAATCACGGAAAAAAAGACGGACGCGCAAACAAAAGCGCAAACAATAAATTGAATCAAATATGTAATGAGGTAAGGAGACGAATTATGAGAATTAACGTTTTACAACATACGCCTAATGAAGGACCAGGTTATATTCAAGCTTGGGCACATGAGCATGGATATGAATTGTACATTTATCATCCATATCAATTTGGTATTTTTCCGACCGCAGAATCAACCGACATGTTGGTCGTGTTGGGTGGCCCAATGAGCGTTAATGACGACACAGACTGGATTAAGACTGAAAGAAAGCTCATTAAGCAATTGATTGATAATGACACACCAATTTTTGGAGCTTGCTTTGGGGCACAACAAATAGCTAAAACTTTGGGTTACCAGGTTATCATTGGTGCTGCTAAAGAAGTTGGATGGGCACCGGTGACCAAGCAAACAGACGTAATTCCAGGCATTCCAGCTCAATTGGAAGTTTTACATTGGCATCAAGAAGTATTTCAAATTCCTGAGGAGGCAACTTTGTTATTTTCTAGTAAGGCGGTTAAAAACCAGGGATTTGTGATGAATCATCGAATTGTTGGATTACAATTCCATTTTGAACCAACGATCGACAATGTGAGAGAAATGGTCGTGAATGATGCCGAGTATTTAACTGATTCGATTTTTAAACAATCGGCGACGGACGTGCTATCACGTGAATTACCAAGTCAAAATAAAAAAGTATTGGATAGCATCTTAGATTATATTTCCGGAAAATAAAAATGATGATCCCAGTCAGGAGATCACCATTTTATTGCGTCTTTAGACCTGGTTGAGCACGTCAAGTGTGCGAAACAAAAAACCACCTGCTATGCGGGTGGAGAGCAAATGGGTTATACAAAAATG
>NZ_BJEB01000043.1 GCF_005405445.1 Paucilactobacillus nenjiangensis | reverse complement strand
AGGTTAGTCGTTAAGATGGTTTTACGACCACGATGACTAAGTTTAACTTCATGGTCAGTTTGAGCCTTAACTGCGTGGTACTCACCAGCTAAGCGATGAACCTCATTAAAGATAGTGGTTTTACTAAAGCCTAAATAATCGGCAATATATTGAAGTGAGTGCTTTTCATGATGAAGTGTTTCGATGACAACGCGGTCTTCAAATGATAAAATAGTGGTGCCCATAAAGGTCCTTCTTTCTAGTGGAATGTTGTGGTGACACCATTAAAGGCCTTTATGGGTTTTTCTGTCCACTAATATGTTCAACTTAAATTTTACAATCTACCTTGAATAATAATAAAGTTTACTATTTTGGAAATGATGGACAATTGTATCAAAATAAGTACTATACAAATTGGGGAAATACTTATTATTTTGGCGCTGATGGTTCAAGATATTCAAATAAGTTTTTTGACAATGCTAATGGTACTTCATACTTCGATGTTAATGGAGTCAGGTATGAGGATAATTTCTATACAAATTGGGGTAATGTGTATTATTTTGGTGATAACGGTGCAAGATTAGATAACCAATTTTACAGTAATTGGAATAATTTATACTATTTTGGAAATGATGGAGCTCGCTACACTAACCAATTTTATAGCAACTGGGGTAATTTATATTACTTTGGAAATGATGGAGCTCGATATACGAATCAATTTTACAGTAACTGGAATAATCTGTATTATTTTGGCGACAATGGTGTTCTGCTGAAAAATACACATTTTGTTTATAACTTTATTGATTTTTATGCAAATAATCAAGGAATATTGAATCTATCAAATTCTATAAATGCTTACATCATTGCTAACGGATTTAGACACGCAAACGTAGAAACGCTTATTTGGGGCGGATATCCTACAGCTGATATGCAATACCGGACAGGCTCTCCAGAAGGAGTGGTGGTACATGAAACCGCTAATAAAAATGATAGTATTGAAGGCGAAATCAATTACGCACAAAATAATTATGAAAATGCGTTTGTCCATTCATATGTTGATGCTTCACGTATTATTAACGTTGCAAATACTGACCTTAAGTGTTGGGGAAGTGGACCGTTTGGAAATCAAAGGTTTGTTCAATTTGAACAAGTTGAAGTACATGATGCCTATTCGTTTGCAAGTGAACTTAATAACGCGGCATATTATACGGCGTATCTATTAAATCAATATGGATTGAAAGTGCAGACTGAATCTAACGGAGTTGGCACAATATGGTCACATCATAATGTCACTGAATATTTAGGTGGAACCGACCATACAGATCCAGATGGGTATTGGTCGACAAACGCAAGCAAACTATTCGGTGCAAATTACAATATGGATACATTTGCTCAATTAGTTGAATATTATTATGTTCAATTTTGATAATTAAAAAGTGTTGCTCTAGTGTTACATTAGGGTGACATTTTTATTTAATTTTAAATAATTCTTTAAGGATATGGTATGATTCATTTAAAATTATTGTGAGGAGTATGTAAATGATAGAAAGTCCAAGATTTAAATTATTCAAAAAAGGTAAAAATTGGTGTATTGGAATGGTTGCTGCAGTTTCAATGCTAGTTGGAATTGCAACTGCGACTACAACTACTCAAGCAGATGAAGTTTCAAGTCAAAGTTCTGAACAGGTTCAGAATTTAGATAAAAATAATGTCAATACAATCCAAGGTAGTGATGTCGCGTTAGTAAGTAGTTCAGATCAAACTCAAACTAACACAAACTTAAATGATAATGATAAATTGAATTATACTACTGAATCAGATACTGATAACACAAATAATGAGACAAAACAAAGTGTTTTGATTGATGATAATCCGGTATCAAATAATGACAGTTCTAAAGAATCACTAGATGCAAAAAATTTAAAGAATGATGTGACGAGTACGACTGACAATTCATTAGTTGATTATGCATCTGATGCGACAAGTGAAAGTAATGCAGTTGATACTAATTCAATCATTTATAAAAGTGCTACGGCGGCAACAGTTGAAAGCTCAGAAAAAAACGGGTTGGCATTACAAGGTGGGAAAACTTATTTATACCAAGATGGTCAAAAATTGAGTGGGACCCAAGTTGTTGATGGAAAAACTTATTTTTTTGATGAAAGTACGTTCCAAATGAAAACTAATTTTTTCAATGTTGATGATGGTAAGGTTTACTATTTCGGATTGAACGGACAAATGTTTCAAGACCAGTTTTATTCGAATTGGGGTAATGTTTACTATTTTGGAGTAGACGGTGCTAGATATACTGATAAATTTTATACGAATTGGGGTAATAAGTACTATTTTGGTGATAATGGTGCCAGATTTGATGATCAATTCTACACAAATAAAGATAAAGTTTATTACTTCAGTAACGACGGTATAATGTATCAGGATAAGTTTTATTCAAATTGGGGCAATGTTTATTATTTTGGAAATGATGGTGTGAGATATACAAATCAATGCTATACAAATTGGGGTAACGTTTATTACTTTGGTGACAATGGTGCTAGATATACAAATCAATTTTATTCAAACTGGGGTAATCAGTATTATTTTGGAAATGATGGTGCAAGATATACTAATAAGTACTATGTAAATTGGGGTAATATTTATTACTTTGACGGTAATGGAGCATTAACACGCAATCAAAATGCTAATTTGGGTTCTGGTTACTTGAACTATGATGGAAATGGTGTGTTATCATATTACAATAATCACTTGCAAGCTTATCAAAATGCCTTTTTAAATAAAGTTCTATATGGTGCTATTATTGAATGGGTGAATCATAAAATATTGCCTGCATTAACGGCATCGCAAGCAATTATTGAAAGCGGTTGGGGGACCTCAAGCCTTTCAGCAAATTATAATAACTTATTTGGTATCAAGGGAAGTTATAACGGACATTCTGTAACATTACCAACTGGAGAATACTATGGTGGAAGTTATGTAACTGTTAATGCTGCATTTAGGGCATATGATAGTTATGCACAGAGTATTGGTGATCACTCTGCTTTTTTGACATCTAACTCTAGATATTCTAATTTAATAGGTCAAACAAACTCTAATATTGTTGCAACCTTAATTAGACAAGATGGTTATGCTACAAGCCCAACATATACTTCAACGTTAATAAATACCATGAATGCTTATGACTTATATTCATGGAATACTGTTGGTTTTAGTATTTAAATAAATCAGACAAGTTATAACGTACAATTTACGTTGTAACTTGCCTTTTTTTTGGAGATTATAATTGATGACAAACAAATTGAGAATTAAATGGATTGACGTAGCAAGAGGAATTGCAATTTTGTGTGTGGTTATCGGCCATTCTCTTGGAAATTATTGGCCCGGAATTATAGGGAATGTTATTTTTGCATTTCATATGCCAATTTTTTTTGTATTGAGCGGTTATCTATACAGACATAAGAGCTTTCTTGTTTTGCTAAAAAATAATCTTACCACTTTAATTATACCTTACATTGCTACAATTTTCATTGAAGGTATTGTGATAATATTTTGTAGATTTTTACCTAATCCAATATTTTTACCTAGGATTTTATCATTACATCAATTAGTAAAATCTAGTATGTATGGCGTCGGTGTGGATGTGAATGTTTTTCACCATTCAATATCATCCGTAGGAGCATTATGGTTCTTGTTAGCAATGTTTTTATCTTCCCAAATCTTTAATTTCATTATGGGATTTAATCTCGGGCGACATGATTCAATCGCCAAGGGATGTATATTTGTTATCTTAAGTCTATGTGGAATTTGGATGACACAAATAATGTTGTTTCCATTATCATTGAATTCAGCACTTGGTGCACAATTTTTCTTATATTGTGGATACATTTTGAAAAAAAGAAATATGATCGATAGTTTAAACAAATGGTTAATGTTATTTTCATGTGTATTTTTTGTTTGGTCTTCATACAGTGGTGTTTTTGGGATGGTTACAATGACATCACCAAACGTCTTAATAAGTATGCTTGGAGGCGTTGGGGGTAGCATTTTGGTGATAAAGTTATCAACTAAAATGGATTACGCTTTTAGGAACAACAAAATTGAGAAAATATTGACATTTTTTGGTCGGAATTCTTTAGTAATTCTGTGCTTGCATATAATTGATTTAGACAACATACAATTATGGTCGAGAATAATGAGTTTTATTACACCTATTTTGCCGTACAGCGTGGCAATTATTGTTGGTATTGTTTATAGAATCCTGTTTGTTGGTTTTGCTTGTTTAATAATTCCAAAAATCCCCATATTTAGAAATTTATATATGCCCAGACAATTTGGATCGCTAATTAAGTGGGTTCGCAACTAAAATTCGCTTGGTATACGAAAGATACTTGTTTAAAAACAAATTTAAGTGAATATTAACTTTATATAATTTGTCAATACTGGTAACATAGAATGAGTAATAATTTGATTGGAATAATATGCATTCGGGATTGGTGAACAAATGATTTATACATTTTTCAAAAGATTTTTTGACATAGTATTATCTTGCCTTGCATTAATAATAACTAGTCCAATTTTTTTAATTTTATACTTTTTTTCGAGATTTGGAAAAAACTCTGGGCCTTTGTTTTTTAAACAATTAAGAGTCGGTCGGGATCATAATAATTTTTATATCTATAAATTTCGGTCTATGATTGTAAATGCTGATCAAGTGTTGGCTGCAAATCCTGAACTTTACAATAAATATGTGAAAAATAATTATAAATTAACACCAGAAGAAGATCCAAGGATAACCAAACTGGGTGTGTGGCTCCGTAAAACATCAATTGATGAAATACCACAATTTATCAACATTATTAAAGGTGAGATGGCATTGGTTGGTCCGCGTCCAGTTGTAATGGAAGAGTTATATGAGTATGGTGAAAATATTGACAAGTTTTTAAGTGTTAGGCCAGGGGCAATGGGTTATTGGCAAGCAAGTGGTCGTAGCAATATTGGATATCCAGAAAGAGCTGATATAGAGCTATATTACGTTGATCATGTCAGTTTTTTGTTCGATGTAAAAATAATTTTTAAAAATTTATTGAGTATCATAAAATCTGACGGCGCTTATTGAGAGGAATTTAGGTAAAGATGAATAAAACAGTAACTTTTGGTGAAATAATGAATTACATGGTAAAAAGAAGTTGGATTGTTGTCGTTTCAGCTTTTGTTTTTGCACTAATATTTGGTGGCTATGCGAAAATGAACAAATCTACTACCTATACTGCTACATCGCAAATTATTATTTCTCATGAGTATTCAGGAGTTTCACGCAAGGATGATCTTTTCAAGTTAGACATGGATATGGCACCAACATATGAGAAACTTGAAACTAATTCTACAATTTTAAAACAAGTTGTAAACAAATATAATCAAACCTATAAGCATGGAAAAAGGCTTAAAATTGCAAACCTTAAAAATATTGAAATAAAAGGAACAGCTGGATCACTAACCTATGATGTCGCTGCTTCAGCAAATAACGCTACGAGGGCAGTTAGAATCGTAAATATATTCAATCAAGTTTTGAAGGATAACTTGTATTCATTGGTTCCTAATGCCGGAGAAGTTCATATTCTAGAAAAATCAACAAATAGTAATGTCAAAGCTGAAAGTACTCCATCATTAAAAAAATATGCTGTACTTGGATTTGTAACCGGCGTTGTAACGTCGATTTTATTATTGCTGGTAAAATACGGACTTATAATTAAACAAAGAACGGAATGATTTCATGGTATATTGGTTGGTTCCTTCAGGATTGCTCACTAAAGTATTAATAAACAAAGGACCTTTAATTTCACAAAGCGCTCCCTTTTTTTTTATGTGTGCATTTTTGTTGTATATAATTTTGTTTAAGAAAAAACTAACAACATTTAAGTTAAGCCTAAACGTACTGTACTCTACTTTCTTGATTCTTATTTGCCAAATCATTGCTATTTTATTGACAAATTTTAGATATCCGCGTGAAATGGAACAAACTGCAGGGATTTTAAATGGCACTATTTCAGTAATTGTTACGGGTTTTATTATTTTTGTGACGTACTATGTTGTGCAATTTACATTCGACAGTGAAATATCTATAAAAAAATTTTTTTCTGGCTCCGTAATTACTTTTGTAATCTATTTAATTTTAATTTTGATTCCACAAGCAATTGATACAGTTACTGGATCAATTGATGGTTATGCCAACTTTATTGGAAGTTTTGAACAGAGACACGTTGGTAGAAATGATTTTTATTCACTAGGAAGTTACGTGACTACTCTAAATAGAGTTAATGGGCTTTTACCGGAAGCAAGCTTCTTAGCAGCTATGATAGCCATTGTGTTTATTCCAATGATTGTTAGTGGTATAACGAATCATTTTAATTTATTTGGGTTAAAGAAAAAATGTAGCTATATTATTCTATGGATTGTACTTGTCACAACAATAATTATTTTGTTCTTAGCGAAAACAAGTACGGGCTTCGTTGCAATAGGCCTGGCTGCTATTGAGTTATTGATATTCTCAAATAAGCAAGATAAAAAAAATTTTTTTGGACTTGGTCTAATCTTACTTGTGGTATTGATAATTTCTTATTTTGAGCTTAGTTTTGTTCATACTATGTTGAATAATTATTTACTAAAAAAGCAAGGAATATCTAACCGACTTGGTGGAACTATTGGTTTGTTTTTAACATTCATCCATAATCCAATTATTGGCGTTGGAATGGGCTTTACAAGTCCGTATGTTTTCACATACGTGCCATTCTCTATGACAATCAACGAAGAGTTTATAAAGATTTTCAGTTACACTGGATTTGCAGATCAAAGTGTATGGGGGGAAATTTTTTCTTATTTTGGATTGGTATTGGTCGTGCCAATGTTCATTTTTATAAAAGGAAAAATAAAAAAATCATTAGTAATTTTAAGGTCAAGTAATAACTCGTTCAATAAATTCGTTATGCACTCATTTTTTATGTACTTAATTAATTTGACTACAATTAGTTTGTTTTCATTTGAATGGAATCAATGTATTTATTATACAATTTTCTTTGCTTACATTGTTGCCATTAACTTTATTTCAAGCGAGAAAAGAGGCTTACTGTGGAAAAAATAGAACTTTTATTACCCTTTATGACAGGGTTTGGCGGAACAGAGAAGGTAATACATAATCTAGTTGAAGCTAGCAAAACAGACCCTGAAACTAAAATTCACGTTACACAGTATGGTGGTACTTTGGATACGTATTGGATTAAAGATTCAGATTATTCTGATGTTAAGATGGCAAGTGCAAAAAAAGTTAGAACAGTTCAATACCTTATTATGTTACCTTTTTGGATTTTCAAAAAGGTCAAATTAACGGATGCCAATGTTATTATTTCAACCAACCCTGTAATGTGGGCATTAAGTTTTTTATGGAAAACAGTACTAAAGCGAAATATTAGTGTAGTAGCATGGTATCATTACTCACTAAAAAAGAAAAAGGTCAGTAAATTTGCTTTGAAAAAAGCTGATAAGTATCTTGCTATAAGTAGCGGTGTTCAAGAAGAATTACTTTCTTATGGAATTAGTGAAGAAAACGTTCATCTAATTTATAATCCTGTACAAAATTCAACAAGATTAATACCAAGAGATAAAAAAATAATTAACTTAATTTATGTTGGTAGAGTCATGTTGCATGGACAAAAAAATTTAATTGAACTTTTTGAAGCTTTGAGTATGTTGTCTACAACATTAAAATGGACATTAAAAATATATGGTGATGGCGTACCACGTGAAGTCGAGCAAGCTAAGAAATTCGTTCAACAAAATATGTTAGAAGAGAAAGTTTCGTTTGAAGGCTTTAATGATAATGTATGGAATGAAATTAAATATGCCGATGCACTTGTTTTAACTTCAACTTACGAGGGATTTGGTATGGTGTTGGCTGAAGCATTAACTCATGGAGTCTTTGTGGTTAGCTCAGATTGTGAAACGGGACCTAAAGATATTATTAATGGTCACAATGGGTTTATTTATCATCAGGGTGATACTAATGAATTAAAAAATGACCTTTCAAAAATTATATCTAGAGATTATCATCTACCAAGCCAAGAATACTTAGCTGAGAGTGCATCTAAGTTTTCTGAATCTAATTATTATAAAAGATTTGTAAGTGCAATAAAGACAGAGGAGATACAATGAATATAAAAATATTGGTCGCTACTCATAAAAATTACGAAATGCCTTCAGATAATAAATTGTATTTGCCAATTTTTGTTGGTAAAGATATACATCCAGATGTAAACAAAAGCTTTATTGGAGATAATACTGGAGATAATATTTCAAAAAAAAATGGACAGTATAACGAATTGACCGCCTTATATTGGGCGTGGAAAAATTTGAATGCTGATGCAGTAGGCTTAGTTCATTACAGAAGATATTTTGGGAAAAAATCTTCAAAAAAAATTGATGATATATTAACAAAAAAACAGATTATTGAGTTATTTAAAACTGCAGACATCATAGTTCCAAAAAAACGCCATTATTGGATTGAAAGCAATTATAATCATTATATTCATGCACATCCACAGGAACCGTTAGATTTTGCTAGAAAAGTATTAGCTGAAAAATATCCAACATATTTGCGTGCTTTTGATAAAACAATGTCAAAAACATCTGGCCATATTTTAAATATGTTTATCATGAAACAAGATGATTTCAAGGATTATTGTCAGTGGCTGTTTGATATTCTTGATAGTTTGGAGACAAATATTGATATAAGTCAATATTCAAGTTACCAAAAAAGAGTATTTGGTTTTGTTAGTGAACGCCTTTTAGACGTCTGGATTCAGACGAATAACAAGTCAATCGCAGAAACGCATGTGGTTTTATTAGAGAATCAACACTGGGTAAAGAAAATATTTAATTTCTTAAGAAGAAAATTTGGCGGTAAAAAACAATAAACGGAGGTAGAAAATATGGAAAAATATGATTACTTAGTTGTGGGATCTGGACTATTTGGGGCAACGTTTGCGTATGAGGCAGCAAAGCGTGGAAAACGTGTGAAAGTAATTGAGAAGCGAGACCATATCGCTGGTAATATTTATACGCATGAAGTTGACGGGATACAGGTACATCAATATGGTGCGCATATTTTTCATACTTCAAATAAAGAAGTTTGGGACTATATCCAGCAGTTCGCTGAATTTAACCGATATACTAATAGTCCTATTGCAAATTACAATGGTGAAATTTATAATTTACCTTTCAATATGAACACTTTTAACAAATTATGGGGGGTACAGACACCATCTGAGGCAGTTGCTGAAATTGAACAGCAAAAACAAAAAGCACATATTTCAGATAACCCAAAAAATTTGGAAGAACAAGCGATTTCATTAATAGGTACTGATATTTATGAAAAGTTGATTAAAGGGTATACAGAGAAACAATGGGGCAAGAAAGCTACGGAATTACCATCATTTATTATTCGTAGATTGCCTGTACGCTTAACGTATGATAACAATTACTTCAATGATAAATACCAAGGAATTCCAATTGGCGGGTACACACAAATAGTTAAAAAAATGTTAGAAAATAAATTAATTGATGTTGAAATTAATACTGATTTTTTTGATAAAAAGAATGATTATATCAAAAACTTCCCTAAAGTAATCTTCACAGGAATGATTGATCAATTCTTCGATTATCAATTGGGAGAATTGGAATATCGCAGTTTAAGATTTGAAACTGACGAATTGGATGTTAACAACTATCAAGGGAACGCCGTAGTTAATTACACTGATGCGAAAACACCATATACTAGAGTTATTGAACACAAGCATTTTGAATTTGGTAAAGGCAAAGAGGGAAAGACTGTTATCACTAGAGAGTATCCAGCAAATTGGTCTAGAGGTGATGAACCTTATTATCCAATGAATGACAGCAAAAATAATGAGTTGTATAAGAAGTATAAAGATTTGGCGCAAAATGTTCCAAGTGTTATTTTTGGTGGTAGACTAGGACAATATAGATATTACGATATGCATCAGGTAATACACGCTGCTTTAACTACAGTAACTCAGGAGTTTGAAAAATAAAATGCAAGTTGTAAAAAATTATTTGTATAATGTTGGGTATCAGCTATTAGTCCTATTTGCTCCTTTAGTAACTGTACCGTATGTTTCTCGGGTATTGGGTGCTCATGGTGTTGGTATAAACTCTTACACTAATTCATGGGTAACCTTTTTTTTGCTATTGGGACAGATGGGAATTGCTCTATATGGGAACCGTGAAATTGCCTATAATAGAAATAATAAAGAAACAAGATCAAGAATTTTTTGGGAAATTGAAGTGCTTCAGTTTATGACCATTATGTTTGCTTATATACTGTTTGTCATTTTTCTGTATTTTTTTGCTCATGGGTACCGAGAATTTTTTCTCATACAGTCTCTTCTGATTATTGCAGGGGGATTGGATGTTTCCTGGTATTTTATGGGAATGGAAGATTTTAAAAAGACAGTTTTACGTAATATGATAATTAAAGTACTTTCAATTGCGCTTATATTTACTCTAGTTAAAACACCAGATGATTTGGATATATATATTCTATTATTAGCTATGTCCCAAGTGGTTGGTAATTTGACACTTTGGCCTTACTTAAAAAGCAGTTTACAGTTTATTAAAATTAAAACACTTAAACCATTAAAACATTTTTACCCATCATTATTACTATTTATTCCAACAATAACCTCTCAAGTTTACCTAGTTGTCAATAGAATTATGCTTGGAAGATTAGCTGATACAGTTGCGGTTGGGCAATTTGATTATGCAGATAAGATTGTTAAAATTGTATTAGCGGTAGTTACCGCCACTGGATCGGTGATGTTGCCTCATATTGCAAATAAATTTGCAAATGGGGATGTACGAGGAATAAGGCAAAGTCTGTACAATTCTTTTGATTTTGTCACCTCAATGGCGGTACCGATGATGTTTGGATTAGCAGCAGTTTCAAATAAATTTGCACCGTGGTTTTTAGGTAGTGATTTTGGGGCCACTGGAAAAATAATTTTCATTGAAACACCAATTATTGTTTTCATTGCCTGGAGCAACGTTTCTGGAACTCAGTATCTGATGCCTGTCAATCGAGTTAAAGAATTCACTGCCTCCGTCACTATAGGAGCAGTAGTAAACGTAATTTTGAATATTTTCTTGATAGAAGCCTATGGTGCAAATGGGGCTGCTTTAGCAACTACAGTTTCAGAATTTGTTGTTGCAGCCACGCAAATTTATTTTATACGTACCACAATTCGAAGAAGAGAGTTGTTCAAAAATCTTTGGAAATATTTTTTGAGTGGGGCAATCATGTCTATTGTGGTGTACAGATTTAGTTCTATAATGAATATGTCTATTCAAAATTTAGTTTTACAGGTAATAGTTGGTGCTATGATTTACGTTGCTGGATTAATATTGACTAAGGCTCCAGTTATCAATCAAGTAAAAGAATTCATTAAGCAAAGAATTTAATTTAAAAATGAGAGGTGAGTACAGTTTTGATTAACTCGGAGCAAGTTGCAATATTGCTATCTACCTATAATGGTGAAAAGTACTTGGCTAAGCAGATAGAATCAATTTTAAATCAAGATTATGATAATTTTGTGCTATACATTCGAGATGACAACTCAAAAGATGGTACAAGAGTAATCATAAATGATTTCGTGCGTAAATATGATAACGTTTTTTTCTTGAATCCAAATGATTATGTAAATTTGGGGGTAACTAAATCATTCTTTTACTTACTTAAACAGGTCAACGCAAATTATTATATGTTCTCTGATCAAGATGATGTGTGGATGAGAGATAAAGTTAGTAAAACGTTAAAGAAGATGAAAGAGTCAGAAATTTTAACTAAGCCATCGTTAGTACATACAAATTTGTACTTAGTTGATAATGAACTTGATATAATTGGTGATAAAATTTGGGGAGATAATGTATCTACTGAATTCAAACAATTGATTTTCACTAATAATGTTGCTGGATGTACTTCTATGATAAATAATGTAATGAAAAATTTTATTATCGCTGATGAAGATAAATATGACGAAATGTTTATGCATGACTGGTGGATTGCATTAATTGCTTCTGGTTTTGGTGTTAATGCTTTTGTTAAAGACGAAACTATGTTTTATCGACAACATGCTGATAACGTTGTCGGAGGTGTTGACGGAGTAGTAAGCAGATTGAAGCGGATATCTAAAATCGGAACAGAAATCAAAAGATCCAATAAAATATTGCGTCAAGCAGCAGCGTTTTTTGATGCTCATAGTGATGACTTGAACCCCAGTGATAAAAAATACTTATCAGAATATGCTAATATTTGGCATGATGGCAGTGCTTATAAGAATTTATTAACAATTATCAAGTTTCCCAATAAAAAATCAACATTAAGTGGGAAAATTATGTTATCGTTTTTCTTGGTGATACTTCCGAAGAAATTAAGAAGCAATGGTTAAACAAAAATTGATGGAGTGTAAATTATGATAAATGGAAAAGAACTTACGATTTTAATGCCGTGCCTGAATGAGTCTGAAACTTTAGAAGCAAGTATTCTTGAAGCATTAAGTTTTTTTGAAGCAAATCCAACAGTTAGTGGGGAGATTGTCGTTGCTGATAATGGTAGTACAGATGGAAGCATCGAAATTGCTGAAAAATATATAGACCGGAATGTCAGAGTAGCTCACATTAAGAATCGTGGATATGGAAGTGCTTTGATTGGCGGAACAAAAGAAGCTCTCGGCAAATATGTAATTATGGGTGATCCTGACAACAGTTACGACTTTTTTCACTTGATGCCTTTTATTGAAAGACTTCGAAATGGCGATGACTTAGTAATGGGGAATCGGTTTAAAGGAGGAATTGAACCAGGTGCAATGCCTTTTTTACATCATTATTTGGGTACCCCGGTTCTATCTTTTATTGGTAGATTATTCTATCACAATAAAATTGGTGATTTTAACTGTGGGTTGAGAGGGTATAACCGTGAAAGAATAATGGACTTGCACTTAAGAACAACTGGTATGGAGTATGCCAGTGAAATGATTGTTCAGTCTTCATTACATCATTATCAAGTTTCTGAAGTACCTACGATTTTAAGAAAAGATGGACGAACGGCTGAGCCCCATTTAAGCACGTGGACAGATGGATGGAGACATCTTAGATTTATGTTAATGTACAGTCCAAAATGGTTATTTTTATATCCTGGAATCGTTATGTTTTTATGTGGTTTATTGGGAATGATTGTGCTTTCTCAAGGAACACTTCATATTAATTCCGTTAACTTTGACATTAATACATTACTATTTCTCGGCGGTTTAACTATTGCTGGTATACAAGCAATATTGTTTGCAATTTTTACTTATATATATGCTAATACAACGAGTTATTTTCCGGTCGTGGATAAGCTTTCAGAAGTTATTGAGAGAGTTACCGTTGAAAAAGGTATTTTGATTGGATTGATTGTTTTTGTTTTAGGATTTTTGCTGGCTGTGATTTCATTGGCCGTCTGGTCCCAAAGTGATTTTAAAAATTTGAATCCTGTTAAAATAATGCGAATTACAATACCCGCTATGATTTTGATGGTTGCTGGCGTTCAAGTTTTATTTGGAAGCTTTTTTGCTGGAATTCTAAAAATTAGGAAAGACAATGATGAATAAGAAAAATGTAATAAGATGGACTGCATATATATTGGTTACGCTATTGTATTTCTTGCTCATTTTCAATAGAAATTTCTATATACAACCATTTGCAGAATACGATTCAACGTTACAAGTCAAACTGGCGAATTATATATATCATGGTCAGTGGCTTGGACCTTATACATCAATAAATTTGGCGAAAGGGATTTCCTATCCCTTTTTTTTGGTTTTGCTACATGCAGTAAAACTTCCATTGTGGCTTGGATTAGGTGTGTTCAATTTACTCGCAGTTTCAATTGTTGTTGGTTCATTAAAACCACTATTTAATAAGAAATGGATGAGTTTACTTTTATTTGGAACACTACTATTGCATCCGATATTGTTTGATGTTTCGCAAGCGACTTTGTATAGGGATTCAATTACGTATGGCAGCATTCTATTGTTAATTTCATGGGTTGTGGGCACATTTAATTACAGTGTTATCTCACTATCTAAAGTTGGTATTTTATTTTATTCATTGATTGGAGTTATAATATTACCTTTTTGGATTAATTTACGCGAAGATGCTTTTTGGATGTACCCATTCATTATTGTTGCTCTGCTAGTAACTATCGTATTTTCAGTCTTTAATAATAAATGGAAACAGACACTGTGTTTGATTGTGATATGCGTATTGCCAGTGATATCAATGTATGGTGTTAATGGAATTATTAAACATAATAACTTTATACACTACGGAAGATCAGTAGTTAATGATTACGTATCAAAAGATTTTAAATCGGCTTATGGGGCTTTAACCAATATAAAAACAAATCAGTGGGTAATTAATGTGCCAGTAAATTCTCAAATGAGAGCAAGAGCTTATGATTCTGTAAAAGATTTTAAAAAATTACAACCTTTTTTAGATGGAATTGTACCTGGAAATACTGGATACTTTAAAAACTTTGGAGTTGCTGAACCAAGTTTTGGCAATGATTATCAAGGTGGATGGTTCTTCTGGGCATTAAGGAGATCGGCATATCTTTCGGGAGAAGCAAATACTGCACCAAAAGCAGAACGATACTATACAAAACTTTCAAAAGAAATAAATAAACAAATTAAAGAAGGCAAATTGAAAGGTTATAGTAAAGAACGAGCATCCCTTTCATCTAAATTTAATATTAAATCAATTAAACCTAGCATAAAATTTAGTGGTTTAGCAATAAAACAAATTGTAGAAATAAGATGGTTGAACTATGATGTTCCATATGTAAAAGCTGATCAAGATAATGCCTATTTAAAAAAAATGGCGGACTTTACAAAAGCTGGATTTCCAACTTCAAATGTCAAGGATGATCGTGTGCCAATATTCAAAAGTCTCCGATGGTTGAGTGCGGTGATTGAGCTTCTTGGTGGTCTTGGCGTAATCGTGTATATTATCACTGTTCTTAGAAAATCAAGAGATAGGAACAATGTAAGATCAAAAGAAGAGCTTGGTTTAGTCATCATATTTATTGGTATAATGCTAGAAATTATTCTGAGAATCATAATGTTAGGTTATGTTTCTGCGACTTCGTTTATTTCTTTAAGTAATGCATATTTGAGCAGTCTATATGCACTAATAGCAGTTGAATCTTGTTTGGGAATAGAATTCTTTTTTAAGTCAAAAAAAATAAAAACAAAGAATAAGAAATAGGGGATTCTAATAATCATGGATACATGTGCAGTAGTGGTTACCTACAACCGAAGTGAATTGTTAAAAGAATGTATTAATGCAATAAATAATCAGACGGAACCAGTTAAACATATTGTAATAGTTAATAATGCAAGTACTGACGATACAAGACAATACCTTGATTCGTTAAATGATTCGAAATATATTATATTTAATTCAGAGAATAATTTAGGTGGTGCTGGTGGCTTTAATAATGGGTTGAAAATTGCGTACAATGAAACTCAGGATGCTAACTTTTGGCTCATGGACGATGATACAGTAGTTCAGGAGGATTGTAACAAGCAGCTATTGGATGCACGAAGAAGATTTGATGTTAGTTTCTTAATTAGTAACGTGAGATGGAAAGATGGTTCTCCTGCAAACGTGATGACACCAGCTGATGATTGGCCTATCTTAATTGATGATGGATTGGTTAAAGTTAACTATGGATCTTTTGTTTCATATTCAATTTCGAGAGATCTTGTAGAAAAAAATGGTTTTCCGATTGCTGATATGTTCATATGGGGTGATGATTCTGAATTTAGTTTACGAGTTTCACGAGATTATCCTGGGTATTTTGTCAGCTCTGCCAAGGCTATTCACAAATCAAAATCAAACTCAGTTGCGAGCGGTATTGAGTCAGATTCTGTCGAAAGAATAAACCGATATTATTACCTTTACCGCAATAGTATGTACACTAAACGTAAATATGGAACAAAAATTGAGCCTTATAATGAGATCTTTAAAGCTTTAAAAAAAGTAGTTAAGATTTTTATAGTTTCTGATAAAAAATTTAAGCGTGTAAAGGCAGTTTTATCAGGAATTTTTGCAGGAGTTGTTTTTAATCCAAAAATAGAAATGCCAGATTCAAACAATGAAAAGGAGACTTGATATTGGGACTGTTTAAAAAATTTCTGAAAACAATCAGTATCTTAATTGTTAGCTACTTTGTTTTAATGACTCTTATTATGATTCCAAGTAATTCGTTGACGCGTACAAACGCTAGCGAAAGTTTAGAATTGATACAAACTGAAGGAACGTATCCGGAAATATTAGATACAAGTAGCAAAACTGGTACAAGGATTGATAATTTTACTGACGGTTGGATGGTTAGTGCAACAGTTAAGAAGCAAAGCAATCCAATAGTAGCTGCAATGTCAATAAATCATTATGAACGTTATTGGCAAGGATACTTGATTTTTCTGAGACCGTTAATGGCATTTTTTAATTTAAGCTCAATTAGGTATTTTAGTTTATTTATTTCTATGATACTATTCGCGCTGACATTTTATGTTATTGCAAAATCAATTAATTTAGTTATCGCCTTGTTCTACGCGGTTGCTATGACTAGTATTTCATTTTTCATCATACCGATGTGCTTAGAATATTCAAGCCTTTTATATATACTCAATTTAAGTGTCTTGTATATTTTAGTTAAACGAAAACTACCAAACACCTTACTAATTTTTTGTGTTATTGGATCGTTGGTTAATTTCTTTGACTTTTTGACTTATCCTGTAATAACTTTGGGGATTCCACTGGCATTATTGTTAATAAAAAAACATTACCAAGACAACGGTAGTTCTTTTCAAGAAAATATAAAAACGACTTCGTTAGCTGTTTTAGGGTGGTTTAGCTCATACTCAATTACTTGGCTTGCAAAATGGTGTTTGGCAACACTAATTTTACAAAAAAACGTTATTGTTGATGCGGTCAATCAGGTCCTGTTACGTAGCGAGGGAACTTCGTCTGAAGCTATTAGTAGTAATAACCCAGTCCTACACAGGCCATTTATGCTTAAGGAAAATGTTTTACAAATTTTCACAAAACAATTTATTTTGATTTTTATAATAATTTTAATTGCTTTAATTATTTTGGCAGTAATAAATAAGATTTCTTTCAGTACCATGATTTCATTATCCCCAATGATTTTTGTCGCTGTACTTCCATATATTTGGTATTTAGTGTTGGGGAATCATTCTCAAGTTCATTATTGGATGACTTATAGGGCGCAAGCTGTTTTTGTATTTACAAGTTTATCATATGCATACTTATGTATAAACAATAAAAGAAATAGTGAAAAATTGAAACAATTTTAATCAAAAAAATTATTTCTTTAGAATAGATCAGATTTAAAAACATTTTTCATTATCCAGAAGCCCCGATTGACTAGAATTTTATAATATTTAATCACAAAGAGTTGCTAATTTATGTATCGCTTTTAACATCAAGCTGCTAATTTATCCGGTTCTTTGGGTTCTTTGTCAAGAAGTACTGATGACCTAGAATTTCACAATCATTAACATCAAGCTGCTAGTTTCTCCGTTGT
>NZ_BJEB01000042.1 GCF_005405445.1 Paucilactobacillus nenjiangensis | reverse complement strand
TTCTACAATAGGAAGAGAATTCATAGTTCACTGGGCTACCAGACCCCCTTACAAGTTGAAATTGCAACACTTACGAGCCAAATGGCCGCCTGATTTAATGCTTTCCAGGGTTCAAATAAGCTATTAATCGCAATTAATGATTTATTTGAGCTGTGGAAGGTAAACGCGGTTCTGAATGTCTCTTAAAATCTGTCTCAAATATCGACTTCAATCCAATTTTTGGTAAACTGATCCATGGGGAATCCCTCCGTTTTGGTTTGATTTGGATGATTTAATCATACGGGGAAGGGATTCCCTTTTCAACAGGACTTTTATTCATTTACACAAACTATTTTATACTCTCGTCTTTTTGTGACTCATAATGTAGTATCACGATGATTAGTTATAGGAAATGGATTTGATTTGAAACCTAAGTTTAAAGATTACAGTAGCAACAAAAATGATATGCTTTAAAGAATAAATACGTTGGTATAGGAGATTTTAATGAAAAGTATTTGGGAGATGGACGCACCAATAGGCTTGGCTTTTTTCTTTGGGCCAGCTTTAATTATTGGAATTATGATGTTAATAAGTGGTTTTAACACCGTTTCAGCCATTATGGTCTTAGTGTTAGTTTTGTGTGGGCTTAAATACATGCATACTTCAATAATTGGTAAGTATAGAATAATGAAATCTATTGTTAACAGTATTCATTTAAAAAAAGACAGTAAGATATTAGACGCTGGCTGTGGTCACGGTGCCTTTATGTTGCAATTTAACGGACAAGCGGCAAACATAAGCGAAATAATAGGAATTGATATCTGGAGTAATAAGGATCAGGGAAGTAATTCAATTGCAGCTACTCAAAAAATAATGGAAAATAGTAATTTGGCTGACAAGGTAAAGTTGAAAACTGCTAATATCTTAGACATGCCATTCAACGATAATGAATTTGATTTGATTGTATCTAGTTTGGTACTGCATAATATTAGGCCATTTGAGAAACGGAAAGCAGCGCTTGTAAACATAGCAAGGGTTCAAAAACAAAAAGGTCAGTTAGTAATCATGGATATAGGCTACGAAACTAGTAAATATGTGCGTATTCTTAAAGAATTGGAATATCAAAACGTTAATATTGTAAATGCTGGCTATAACGGTTGGTGGGGTACCCCGATGGTTCCAACTTTTGTGATAACTGCGACCAAATAAAAACAGTATCCGTCACACTAATAGGGAGAATACAGAGGGAGGAAGTCCTTATGAAAGAATCAAGGATTTTACGTTATTGGGAAGCATTTCAAAAAGTGAGTGGTGTAACAGGAGAACATTATCTGGCAGAGCAATTTGGCTATGGCAAACAAGTAGGTGATGAGTCGGCCGAGTTAATCAGAATCGGTAAAAAAACAGCCACTACTTCTGCTCTGGAATTGTACGAAAAAATGAGCCTAAACCCAAAGTAGGTACTTACAGTATTGTTTTAGACGGTTCAGGAGCACCTGTATGTATTACACAGACAGAGCGAGTTGAAATCAAAAACCTTAACAAAGTTACAGCTGATCATGCTTACCTTGAAGGTGAAGGAAATCGAAGCTTAGAATATTGGCGAAAGGTTCATAAAGATTTTTTTGAAAAGGAATATTATCAGGCTGGAAAAGTATTCACAGATCGAATTCCATGTATCTGTGAAACTTTTAAAGTCGTGTATAAGTAAGAACCTGAGGCTGGGGAAAAACTCCCAGCCTCTTCCTGTCTCCGAACTCTAATAGCCGAAATCGAGAAAAAAAGGCTGACTTCTCCGCTTAGCTACGAAAACCAAACGATTCAAAGTACGAATCATTCGGCTTTCTAGGCTATGCTCGAAGTCAAAACGCCTTTTTGCCCACTCTCATTTCGTGTCTCACAATCTATTTAAGTTAGATATGTTCATTATAACTGTCTAAATTAAACCCTATAACAGAGAATAATAGTGGCACAGTCTAAAATACATGATGTGTTTGAGAAAAACTTTCAAATAAGCTTTGTCCCTATATTAGGGACTATAATCTCCATTTAGCCCCTATTTACACCAGAATATTCTTCGCAACCAGTAGTTGCTTTTAGTGCGCTAATAATTAGCGTGCTTTTTTCTCGCTTCAATATGATAATTAATCTATTGAAAGTGAGGTTACGTTTATGATTTTAGGGCAAAGGATAAAAGAAGAACGAGAAAAAAGGCAGTGGACACAAGATTATCTTGCAGAAACGCTTAATGTTTCTCGTCAGGCCATTTCTAAGCGGGAAGTCGGAAGTACTTATCCCGATATTGATCGTTTAGTGCAAATCAGCAATTTATTCGACATTACCTTAGATAGTTTGATCAAAGGCGATGATTCACTAAAAAAAAGCATAGTTATTACCAAAAACGCAAAGACACAAACTAATGTCTGGGAATTTATGCGCAGTACTGGTTGGATGATGGTAATTGCAATTATTTATTTAGTCACCAAAATGATTATCGCTGTCTTTAGTTAAGAAACCTTTAGGGACTATAATTATAAAAAAGACAAAACCAAAATTGGACTCATTTAATAAGCGGCGTTTTCCCCAATATGTTGAGAAAATGATTGCTCTGCCAAGCCTTGATGTCTTTCATCAAATTTGTAAAAAGGGCCGTTTTGTCCAATTTTGTCCAAGTCAATCATGGCAAATAGATAAAGCCAATACTGGATTTATTTTTTGCTTGTCTATGTTGGACTTTAGCAAAAATGAATGGTTGGTAATGAGTTTATCGAAGATAAAATTGACCAATTCATGCACACCATCCCATCAAACGTACAAAATATCATTTCAAGAGTGTTGTAAAACTAATTTAGGTACGAAAAGCCCAGAGCTCATCAGAGCTCCGGGCTATTTTCGTGCTTTCAAGTTTCAGTTATTAATAAAGATCCCCGATTGCTTAGTCGCCTGATCGGTAAACCGGCCAACATTAATAATGTGTTGGTGGTCATTATCCAAAATCTGGCGTAATGCTTGACGAGGTTGGGTTGAAATCCCATAACCACGGGCAAAATCATTACCCGTACCAGCGGGAATATAGGCAACCGGCAGTGCTGGTTGCCGGTGACTGGCTATCAGCCCGGCAATTACTTCATGGAGGGTGCCATCCCCACCAATTACAATCAGGCAGTCAATGTCTGTCCGCCTAGCCGCCTGCCATTGTGCCAGTTCGCGCGGGTGTCCCGGATGGGTACTTTCAACCTTTTCATGGTCAATTCCGGTCTGGGGCAATAACTGCTGGATTGTCCGCCAAACGTGTTGACCCTTTCCGCTACCGGCACAAGGATTTACTAAAAACAAATACTTCACTAAACAATTCCTACCTCTCAACGATCAATAGTAATATTATACGTCTTTTTCCTCCTTTCACCTAAGAATAAGAAAGAAGAGTAGGCAGGGGCGTACCCTTGTGAGTACAAATGGCCTCAAACGTTCGAGCTTCGCAAACGTTTGAGGCCATTTGTGTATTGTGCTGTTGACTTTTGATTTATCAAACCGACTTAAGTCATAGCCCCATCTGTGTATTTATTGCCTCGTCGGTTCTGCGGTATTAAACCAGTGGCATCATAGTTGGCTGGTCTAATACATGTTGATAACCAGCTGGGGCGTTAACACATTGCGGAATAACATCGACACTTGGAGCGGCACTGGTTACATAACTCTCCTCCAGTGGCATCATATTCTGTACTTCAACGTCGATTGTCGGGATCCCGGCGATATGAATATGGTTATCAATGGCGGGCTCCTTCACAACATCATTGCAGATTTTATGAACATAGATTAAGCTAACTTTCTTTTCTCCTTTAACGTAGCCACTCATAATGAAACGGTGGCCCATCATCGTTCCCTTCTTAACGACGCCAAACGCCATGGTTTGAAGGTCATGCGGTGCCGTAAAGACCTCATGGGAAACCTTAACATCATCAAATTTAAGACCCAGCCGATCACCCATTTCATAGACCGCTGCAATATAATAGGCCGCAATTCCATCCTTTAACTTGTCCTGAGGGAACTTGTCTGGATCCATCCCATAGCCGAAGACCTTCACCCAACTAGAGGTATTATTCTGATCATCTTCACCCGATTGAACGGTTAATTCATCAACGTGGTCGACGAGGTTACACAGGTACAGGGGAAGGTGGGAAGCATAAAAGCCTGGTAATAGGCCACTTGGCATGAATGTAACCCCATTCTTTTGTGCGGCCGTATTGATCATCTTATATAAGTCCGGTGTAGTAACTTGTGAGTAGTATAGCGGGATAGTTGTAATACAATTTTTCTTAGCATTTAAAACCTTAACCATATCTTCTGCACTTGGTGTAAATGCGCCAGTCTCAGGATCATGACGGAGCGGAGTATAAACTAGTACCACGTCAGCATCTAACTTTAAGGCCGCATCAATATCGTCAGTAACCTTAACACCAATTTCCGGAAAGCCAAATAAACCAGCTGCGTCCTTACCGATCTTTTCAGGATCATTATCAACGGCCGCCACCAGCTGAACCGATTGACGTTCACCAATCATCCGTACGGCGGCTCGACCAACATTACCTAATCCCCAAATAATCACCTTATACGGTTCCATAATAACTACTTCCTTCCTAAATCAGGCTAGCTGAAACATCAGTGCAGAGTATTATTCGATTTTAATTCTACTTAAAAAAGTCGGGATCTTTGAATTCAGAGTCAGGATAGTGATAAAAGCCTTGTCCCGCCTCAACACCGGTATGGCCCGCCGTGATCATTGGCTTTAGCTTATCGGCAATCTTTTTAAAGAGCTCATTGTGGGTCTGCTCATACTGGTTATTAACCACTGCATAAGTCGTCCGTAGCCCCACGATATCTTGAATCATAAACGGTCCCAATGGTGAACCATTGGAAATCATCCAATCCTTATCAATCGTATGGGGGTCGGCAACGCCATTAGCCCATAGCGCCATCGCTGCATTTAACAATGGCACCAGTAACGAATTCATGATGTAACCATGCTGTTCCTTCTTTAATACCACCGGAACCATCTTAATTGAACGGGCAAATGCAACCAGGTCGTCAATAACTGCCGCTGCCGTCTTCGGGCTGCCCACAATTTCAGCAACATTATGTTTCCAGATATGGTTAGCAAAGTGTAAGTGGGCAAACTTAGCTGGCCGATCAGTAAAAGCAACCAGTTCACTTGGTACGAAGGTTGATGAATTACTAGTGATGATCGTCTTTTCTGGTAACAGTGGACAAAGCTCACTGTAAAAGGCCTTTTTAATCTCTACTGACTCAGAAACCGATTCAATGACCAAGTCGGCATCGGCAACGGTTGCCGCCAGGTCATTACTAATACTAGTAATATTATCACAGGCCGCCTGATAGTCATCCGCGGTCGCTTGCATTTCTTTCATAAACGGCACCTTGATTGCCGCCAGTCGCTTCTCGGCCCGGTCAATATGCCGGTTCCAAATCTTGACCTGGTAACCACAGCGGGCCATCTGAAAGGCAATTTGACTCCCCAACACACCGGCGCCAGCAACTACCACATTTTTAATTTCCATAACAACGCCTCCTAAATCTTCTCTGCACACCTTTATCATACTACAAATGGTAGCGCTTTCTCAAATACAAAATGGCGTTTGTCAAGGGCGGTTTATGGCGGTTTAAAAATGTATGATTTGGGCGGTTTAAGAATTGACCGATGCCAAGCGGTATGACTTTCCCTTGATCTTAATTACATGCGAGTGATAAACAAGTCGATCTAATATCGCCTCTGCAGTTGCTGTGCTATGGAGTACGGTTCCCCAACTTGATAATGTCACATTGGTCGTTATGATCGTTGATTTACGTTCATAGCGGCCATTTATTTGGGCCTAGAATAAAAAGTGTACAAGTTAAATAGAGACTCTGATTTAGTATAATTAAGGAAGTAAATTGGAGGATCAAATAATGACGAAGCACAGTTATGACAAGGAATTTAAGGAACAGGCCGTTCAGTATTACTTAGATAACAAGGATCACATGTTAGCAAGCCATTAATCATGCACAGTGATCGTGGTAGTCAGTTTACGTCTGAAGCTTACAATCAAGTTACAGCTAACATGACATTAAGCTATTCAAAGAAAGCTTATCCTTGGGATAATGCCTGCATTGAGTCGTTTCATGCCTTGATTAAGCGTGAATGGATAAATCGGTTTAAAATCCATTCATACTCCGAAGCTAAACGACTAGTTTTTCAGTACATTGAAACGTTTTACAACACAGTTAGAATTCACAGTCACTGTGGATTCAAATCACCAAAGCAACTTGAAGATGAGTATCAAACTCAAATTCAAAATTTAGTCGTGGCATAGGACAAAAAAGTCTCTATTTAAATTGTCTATTTTATTGACAGGGGACCAGTATCGACCAGCGCCAAGAGTTTGGCCATTTCGAATTGGACACCGTGGTGGGCAAGCGCAACGGTCAAGAGAGTGTGATCTTAACGCTGATCGAGCGTCAATCCCGCTGCCAAATTCTACGTTTGATCGATGGTCGTGATGCCGATTCAGTCAACTATGAGCTGGCCAAGATCTGTCAAGAATATGGATCAATCATGAAGTCAGTTACTGCCGATAATGGCGCTGAGTTCTCGGAAGTTGGCGCTGTACTTACCGGTGTCGCTGACCTTTATTATGCCTATCCATATCGTTCCTCTGAGCGTGGGACTAACGAAGCGCATAATCGAATGATCCGCCGCGATATACCCAAGGGTCTATCCATGGATATTTTGGGTCCTCATGATATCCAAGCAGTTGAGTCAAAGCTAAACAATTTACCGCGCCGGCAAACTGGCTATCAAACACCCAAAGAGCTTTTCTCCGCTGCTTCCGCCGGTTAAGTTAAGTCAAAAAAATATGAATATTAATGAAAATACTAATTTGATAGGATTTATCGTGTGGCTAATTTGTTCTTGCAATTTGGGCAAAACTTTAGCCGTTAACCTAACCGAGGAAGACCGCTTAGAACGGCTAGGTACTATCCAAAGCGTCGCACTACCGCATATTCCTGGGCATGATGTCATTGGGAAAATCATTCAAGTTGGCGCCGCTGTCACTGACTTGGACGTTGGGACAGTGGTGGCTGCCCGCACGAACCATACTTACGCGGACCAGGTTTGTTTAGATAGCGATCTAGCGGTGACCATGCCAACTAATCTTGATCCGGTCACCGCCGTCAGCTTAGTCACTCCAGGGATTGTCGCTTACAAAACGGTGCGCTACTTTGCGGACGTCCAGGCCGACCAAACGGTGATTGTCAAAGGCGCTGGCAGCCCAGTCGGCTTGTTAATTATTCAGTTAGCCAAACGATTAGATGCCCACGTTATCGCGATTGCTAGTGACCGTTATGCTAACTTGATTGCGACACTGGGAGTCGGATAATTCGTCGACTATCAGCATCAAAATCCAGTTCACGTGTTAGCCGACCGCGGTGCGTCGTAATCAATGTCGCTATCGATGGCGTTGGTGGCAAAGATGACTTAGCAATGGCCAAATTTGATGCGACCATCGCTTCATTCACCCGTCACTTGCCAGCCAACAGTAAATCAATTCGTTTCCAAGCAATCCAACCGACCGAAGTGATTTCTGATCAAGCCGCCTTACAATTACTATTCAAGTTGCTAGATACTGGTCGATTGACCACGACGAGCGATGAACAACTACCGTTTAACCTCACGGGCTTCATTCAAGGTCACCAACGACTAGATGAGCCTCACGTGGGCCAAGTGGTCGTCGCGCGCTAAAAAAACTGCTTTCAAAAGTTATCCTTTTGAAAGCAGTTTTTTAGTCAGGTGGTCGCTTATTAAGACCATCGCAGAATTTTGAGCAACCCAATTCACACTAATCGTAACGATTGGGTATATTTCAAAGACCGCCTCAATTAGCCAAGTCCTGGATACCTATGCGAGTTGGTAGACCCAATCCTCATAAGGCCGTAATTTATTTGGCTGCTGCTCGCCATAATTACTAATCAAGCATTTGGCCGTGGGCGTCAGATATTGATCCAGTGGTCGGGACAGTGTCTCGGCTGTGAAATTGCAACAAACTAGCCAGGTCCGCCCTTCCCATTGCCGTGCATATAAGAATACCTGCGGATCATCGGCCCACAAGAGCTCAAGCGAACCTAACGTCACTAAGGGGTATTGATGTCGTAATTGAATCAAGTGCTGATAATAGTACCACACTGAATCCGGATCAGCCAAAGCTGCGGCAGCATTGATTTGACGATAGTTGGGATTGACCGTGAGCCATGGCGCCGCGTCACTAAAACCCGCGTTAACCTCCGTGTCCCATTGCATCGGCGTTCGCGAGTTGTCCCGAGAACGCGCCGCTAATCGGGCCATCATATCTGCCGGTGATAGCAGCTGGCGCTCAGTCACTAAATCACGATAGGCATTGAGCGATTCAATATCTCGGTAACTGGCTAGTTCAGTAAAATGAGCGTCAGTCATCCCCAGTTCCTCACCTTGATAAATATACGGGGTTCCCTGTAAGAGGTGTAAACACGTTGCGAGCATTTTAGCCGAACGTACCCGATATGCTGGTCGGTCATCACCAAAACGTGAGACCGCTCGTGGCGTATCATGATTGTTCCAAAACAGGCTGTTCCAAGCCCGCCCTTCAAGTCCGACTTGCCAGTCACTAATGACTTTCTTTAGCGCCACTAACGGTGTCTTACGCGTACTCCACTTACCAAGACCATGCTGACTATTATCAAGTCGCAGATGTTGAAATTCAAAGACCATATCTAATTCGTGCTGATCAGCGCCCGCATACTTCAGCGCATCCGCTGGTGTCACCCCGTGGGTCTCACCAACCGTCATGATATCAAACTGTGACAACACTTCTTGGTTCATTTCTTGCAAGAATTCATGAACTCGCGGTCCGTTCGTTACTCGAGCATCGCCAAACTGACTGTGCGGTTTCAGTGGACCATCTGGTAATCCGGGTAACTTAGAGATTTGGTTAATGACGTCCATTCGAAAACCGTCAACACCCTTGTTCAGCCACCAGGTCATCATCGTATAAACTGACTCTCGTAAGGTCGGATTCTCCCAGTTTAAATCAGGTTGTTTTGTTGAAAACGTGTGTAAATAATACTGCTGGGTCTGCTCATCATATTGCCATGCTGAACCACCAAAAGCCGCATCCCAATTATTGGGCGCCTTTTTGCCGTTACCTGAGCTCCAAAAGTAGAAATCACGATATTGATTGGTGCGGTCCTGGCGACTGCGTTTGAACCATGGATGCTCATCAGAGGTATGGTTAACAACCAAGTCCATGATGATCTTTAAGCCCCGGTCATGGGCGGCTTGCAATAGTTCATCAAAATCAGCCATCGTGCCAAAGTCGGCCGCAATTTGTTGATAATCACTAATATCATAACCATTATCATCGTTGGGTGAACGATAAATGGGATTGAGCCAAATGACGTCGATTCCTAATTGCTTTAAGTAGTCTAGGTGGGCCGTGATCCCCTTTAAGTCACCAATACCATCATGATTGGTATCTTGAAAACTCCGTAGATAGACCTGATAGACAACGGCTTGTTGCCACCACTTGATTGTTGCTGCCACAATTACAATTAACTCCTTAGTTACGCGGTAAGGCCCTTGATGAGCTTAACTGGTAACGTATATTTTGATTCCAGTGTACAATTCGCATCCTCAATCCGCTGCAATAGTAGAGAAACCAGTAACGTACTAATATCCGCTAACGGTTGTTCTACTGTTGTTAATTCAGAATGATAATCACGTATGAGCGCCGTGCCATCATAACCAACAACGCGTAATTGCTCAGGAACCGTTAATGACAGTTGTCGCGCGACGTTGAGCACTAGTAAAGCGGTCAAATCATCACTACAAAAAATACCATCATACTGATGTTGTGTCATAATCGTCTTAATTTCCATCATCTTCAGCGCAGGGGTCAATTCAAAAGGTAATTCATGGACATGGGGTGTTAGCTGTTGGGCAGTCAAGTAGGCTTCATATCCTTCACGGCGACCATTCGTTGGCGAACCAGCGCGTGACTTACCAGTAAAAATAGCCACGTTAGTCGCCCCCGCCTGATGCAATGTCTGGGTTGCTAGCCAGCCCCCCTGGTAATTATCCGAACTAACGATGGGAATATTGTCGGATAAGTACCGGTCAAATGAAATAATCGGAAGACCATATTGTTGATATTCTTCAATACCTAAATTGTGGGCACCAGCAATAATCCCGTCGACCTGATTAGCCATCAACATTTGTAAGTAGTCGCGTTCTTTTTGCGGATCATCCGCACTATTACATAAAATCACCCGATAATCCAAAGCCGATAGTTTATTTTCTAAAGTTTGGACCAATTCCCCAAAGAAAGGATTGCTGACCCCGGGGAAAATAAGGCCGATCAACCGGGAACTTTTACCCTGCAAGGAGCGGGCCACGCTATTGGGTTGATAATTCAACTTGTGCATGGCCGCAAAAACCTTGGTCTTCGTCTTTTCAGATAGGGAGCCGTAGTTGTTGATGACCCGGGAGACCGTGGTCACGGACACGCCAGCCAATTCTGCAACATCAGCCAATTTTGCCATACAAATTGCCTCCTTAATTAATAAATTGTTTGTAAACGGGTCCCGCTGACTTCAAAGCCGTCCGCCGCCAGTTGGCTGGTATCTAACTGATAGGTATCCGCCTGCCTAGGAAATAGGCGGCCAGATATAACTTGCGCGCCGTCATTCACATACAGCTCAAAGGCCGAGTGGTCCAACCATAGGGTTAAATGAAGGGCAGTCGCCGGTAATTGAATGCTGCGGGTGGTGCCATGGTCTAAGGCCACCGCCTGACCCATTTGCCGCCGGTCCACGGTGAGACTATGGGCTTGTTCATCAAAACTAAGGGTCAATTTATCGCCGCTGTGCTGGGCTTTAATTTGCAATTGCCCCTTGGGAAAAGTGGCAAAGTCAAACTGCAACTTTTCTTGCAGATGTAAGTCGGCAGTTTTTGGGGCAAAGTTTTCCGCTGCCAAGCCTTGGGCCACGGGCTGTTGGTGCAGTTGTCCGTCAACTAACGTCAAGTGCTTCACCAAAGAAAAACAGCCCTGCCAATTTTCAGCATCAGAGGGATAAGTGGTGTCGGGCAAGCCTAACCAGCTAATGGCATAAGCCTGGTCATCCGGGGCATTGAAAGCTTGGGTAGCATAGACATCAAAGCCCCCATCCAGGTTTTGTGGGCCAGTTGGGTTGATAAAGCTAAAGGTGTCCCAATCAAAGGCTTCCCCCACAATGTACATATTGGGGTAAATATTATCATAACTGGCAATGGTTTGGGACAGCCCCTGGGGACAAAAGATCAACACGGGACGTTGGTCAATAAAAATCAGATTGGGACATTCAATCATATAGCCTAGGTTTTGATCACTAAAGTGTAATTCTCCCTTTAAGGTCCAGGGACCTTTGGGGTCTGGGGCCTGGTAGGCGAGAATGTGGGCGGTATCGTCTTGTTTCCGGACGCCAATGAAGGCGTAGTAGGTTCCCTCATGTTCAATTAACTGGGGATCCCGGAAGTGGTCGGTATAGCCGGCCGGGATGTCCCCAATTAAAGGCTGAGCCAGCTTGTGTAAAGTCCCATTTTGGTCTAAGGTAGCCCCTAATTGATAGGGGTGGCGTTGCCAGTTGTCATCCCGGACATTGCCCGTGTACATCAAAAATAATTCTGACCCCACAGCCAGTGCCGAGCCGGAATAAGCCCCATGGCTTTCGTATGTCGTATCCGGGAGAAGTTTCAACCCGTCTGCCGTCCAATGGGTCAAATCTGGGGAAGTTAAATGGACCCAGCTCTTCAAGCCGTGCACCGGGCCGAAAGGGAAGTTTTGATAAAAGACATGCCATTGGTGATTGTAATAAGCAAAGCCATTGGGGTCATTTAATAAACCGCTGGCTGGTTGGATATGATAGCCTAAGTGCCAAATAGAGTCTTGTTGTTGTTTTTGTAATTGGCTGATCAATTTTTTTGAATAAGCGCTATAGGGTCGATAACGTTGTGCCGTAGTCCATTGCTGCATGGTATTCGCCTCCAAAAAAGATAAACGTTTTCATGCTGTTATTATAGCAGATAGCGCCACTAAAAATCAAAAATCGATAAACGTTTGACAATTTGAAATGAATCTATTACAATGGATTTATCGAATACAGGAAGCGCTTACATAGGAGGTCAAAACATGGATCATGAGAAAGCAGCAAAAGACATTCTGGCAGACGTGGGGAAAGACAATATTTTAGCCGCCGCCCACTGTGCCACCCGTTTACGGTTGGTGATCAAAGATGAAGCTAAAATCGATCAAAAAGCTTTAGACGCTAACGACGCCGTTAAAGGCACTTTTCGGGTCAACGGCCAATATCAAATCATCATCGGCCCTGGGGATGTGGACAAGGTCTATGACCACTTAATTAGCTTGACTGGCCTAAAGGAAGTTACCCCAGACGACTTAAAGGCTATTTCCGCCAAGGGTAAAAAAGATAATCCGCTGATGGCTTTGGTTAAAGTGCTATCCGACATTTTTGTACCTCTTATTCCAGCCTTAGTGGCCGGTGGGTTATTGATGGCTTTAAATAACGTCTTGGTATCCCCGGGCCTATTTAGCGCCAAGTCCCTGGTGGCCATGTACCCGGGCATCAAGGGGATCGCCGAAATGATCAACCTGTTTGCCTCGGCACCCTTTGCCTTTCTGCCCATCCTATTAGGTTTCTCCGCCACCCGACGTTTCGGGGGGAATGCTTATCTGGGGGCCACCATGGGGATGATCATGGTGATGCCCGCTTTAGTCAACGGCTACAACGTGGCTGAAATCGTGGCCAAGGGCACCATGCCCGTTTGGAACATTTTCGGCCTGCACATCGCCCAAGCCGGCTATCAAGGCCAAGTCCTGCCCGTGTTGGTAGTGGCCTTCATTTTAGCCAAGGTTGAAAAGTGGCTCCATAAACGCATGCCCGCTACCCTGGACTTTATTTTCACCCCGATGATCAGTATCATCTTCGTGGCCTTCTTGACCTTTGCCTTTGTAGGCCCGATTATGCGGACTGTGGGTAACGGCTTAACCGACGGGATTGTTTTATTGTATAATGACACTGGTTTTGTGGGCTCCACGGTCTTCGGGTTATTCTACTCCCCGATTGTCATTACCGGGTTACACCAAAGTTTTCCGGCCATCGAAACCCAGCTTTTGGCCAACGTGGCCAAAACCGGCGGCGATTTCTTCTTCCCAATCGCCTCCATGGCTAACGCTGCCCAAGGGGCGGCTGCTTTAGCCATCTTCTTCTTATCTAAAGATGAAAAACAAAAGGGGTTGGCCTCTTCTTCTGGCCTGTCCGCCCTCTTAGGGATCACTGAACCCGCTATCTTTGGGGTCAACTTGAAATTACGCTTTCCATTCTTTATCGGCATGATTGGTTCTGCCGTGGGTAGCTTATTGATTGGGATTTTCGGGGTTCGCTCCACTGCCTTAGGGGCCGCGGGGATCATCGGTTTCATTTCCCTCCCGGTTAAATTCTACCTGCCATTCTTCTTGGCCATTGCCTGCAGTATCGTGGTGGCCTTCACGGGGACCTTGGTTTATGGACGCAAAGCCATGGCCAAAAACGTTGAACCGGAAGTTCAGACCAATAAAGCTGGCGATGTGGTAAGTGCTGCCGACGCCGCTGTCAGCGATGCCGTGGTCAACGCACCGGTTGCCGGGGTGGTTGAAAGCTTGAAGCAAGTCAACGACCAAGTCTTCTCGGCCGAAATCATGGGTAAAGGCGCCGCAATCGTGCCAAGCGCTGATCAGGTCGTCGCACCAGCTGACGGTATCATCATCGTCACTTATGATAGCCACCATGCTTATGGCATCAAAACAACTGCCGGTGCCGAAATTCTGATTCACTTAGGATTAGATACGGTCAATTTAAATGGCGAACACTTCACTACTAACGTTCAGAAGGGCGATACCGTTCATCAAGGTGATCTACTCGGAACGTTTGACGTCGCTGCCTTAAAAGCCGCTAACTATGATCCAACCGTCATGCTAGTCGTCACAAATACGGCCAATTACGCTAATGTTGAACGACTCAAAGTCACGAATGTCCAAGCTGGTGAACCGCTCGTTGCGTTGACTGCACCGGCAGCTAGCTCAGTTGCTGCTACAACTGTCTAAACTTTATTAGGAGGACGTCATGCCTGTTGAATATGACCCCAAAACCGGCTTAATCAATCTTCATAATGACCAAATTAGCTATGTTATTCAAATTTTAGCTCATCGTTACCCAGTGCATCGATATTTTGGACGTTTACACTATCTCGATGATGAATTAGCGTATAGCGATTCATCGGGTAATCGCTATACGGGGCATCAGTTAAACACGATGGGGATTCCACTTAAACCCACCAACGCTGATTTCACTAGTCAGCTAATTTATTTATGTCAAAATTAATGTAATCGTTAACAAAATTTCTAATTAAGAATATACTATTAATAAATAAGACTACATTTTTAACTACAGGAGGTACACTATGCTTTTAGGTGCAATTGAAGCTGGTGGTACAAAATTTGTTTGTGCCACGGGCGCTGAAAACGGGCAAGTTAGCGACCGAATTTCGATCCCCACGACAACCCCCGCTGAAACCATGACTGCGGTAGACGACTATTTTACGACTCATCCCGTTGACGCGATTGGTATCGGTTCATTTGGCCCCATCGGCGTTAATCCCGATGATCCGAAATATGGTTACATTACCACGACTCCCAAACCCGGCTGGGGTGACTTCGACTTTTTAGGCCATCTTAAAAGTCGATTCAACATCCCACTCTACTGGACCACTGATGTTAACGAAGCCGCTTATGGCGAATCAATGATTGGAATCGCTAAGGACGTCCCTAACAGCATCTACATGACGATTGGTACCGGTGTTGGCGCTGGAGTCATTAGTCAGAACCACATTTTTAATGGTCGCACTCATACTGAGCTTGGTCACATGCGACTCAACCGGTTACCTGGGGACGATTTCAAGTCCAACTGTTCTTACCATGACATCTGTTTAGAAGGTTTAGCTGCTGGGCCAGCAGTTGGAAAACGAACGGGGAAAGCTGGGAAAGATATTCCCGTTGACGATCCGGTCTGGCCAATCATCGCTGACTACATCGCACAGGCATGTGTCAACCTTACCGTCGCCTTCGCACCTGATAAAATTATTCTTAACGGTGGTGTTATGAATCAACGGCAGCTCTTTCCCATGATTCGTGAAAAGTTTGCCGCCTATCTAAATGGCTACGAAGAAGTCCCACCACTGGATGACTATATCGTTCCCGCTGGACTGGGTAACAATTCTGGCATTGCCGGTGGCCTATTGTTAGCTCAGGCTGCTTTAAAGAACGCTTAACACCTTGCAAAAAAGTCCGCCGATACGCGTTTAAAAGTATCAGCGGACTTTTAGTTTACAGTCAATTTGTCATTCGGTTAATGAATATATACGGTTAAAACAGTGATAAATCCAAAAATCACCCCGGGAACATTTGAAATAATAACGGGCCAATCCTTATAAGTCTTGAACCAGCCGTAACCAGTCCATAATATCCCATTAATCATTGCCACGAGTGGTTGTAGCGGTGATACTGGTTCACCTGAGAAATTCGAAATGATTTGCGGAATATACGACACGTACATGGTAGATTGTAAAATTAATCCGACGCTGTTCGGATTAATTTTACAATCTACCATGTACACAAGATATTTTACGCTCTCAAAACAATCGTAAGGCAGTAATAAACGTGGGAATAGCTCTTCAGTTAACTAATATTTTAAGAGATGTACATGAAGATGCTATGGCGGATAGATATTTCATTCCAAAGCAACTGCTATTAAAATATGATATCCAAAAACAAGTTTTGTTAGAGAGTAAACCTGATATTCAAACACAATCTTTGTTGCAATATTTAGCAAGATTAGCACTTTCCAAGTACGCCGAAACTGATGTGATTACTAATCAGATTTTAGATAGAAAAGGCAAAGTAGCATTAGAACTATCCATTAATGTCTACAAAAAGATCCTAACAAAATTAATGAAAAATAACTTCGTTGATTTATCAAAAAGAGTATATGTGACACCCCAAGAAAAATTACTATTACTATTAAAAACCTTTTCAAAACACATTAAGTGATATATTAATAATAAATAGAATTAATAAAAGGAGATTATTATGTTTTTAGCTATTAAAGAGATGCTACATGAAAAATTGCGTTATAGCCTAATAGTGGCACTTATATTTTTAGTAAGTTATCTTTTGATTATTCTTACTGGTTTAGCCACTGGTTTAGCTAACCTAAACAAAGCGGCAATTAACGAGTGGGATGCTTCAAGTATTGTCTTAAATAGTGATTCTGAAGGACGTTTACAACAATCTTTTCTTTCACAGGATGAGGTTGCTAGTTTACCCAATAATGGAACCAGAATTTCACAGTATAGTACACTTGTAAAATCAGAAAATGGATTAAAAGAGAATACTCAATTAGTAGGTCTTGATTCCAAATCGTTCATATTTAAAAAATTGAAAATAACAAGTGGTAGTAAAAATATCCGAAACAATGCCGGCGTCGTATCGGATAAATTCAAAAGTGATGGATTCCAAATCGGTGACCACTTGTTAGTTGCTAATTCATCATTGAGGATTAAAATTACAGGTTTTACACCCAGGGCAACTTTAAGTGCTCTTCCCGTGGTTTATATTTCACCAGACACTATTCAACCACTGAATAAAGGTGTAACAAATGCTGTGGTATTCAGGAATAAGTTAAAGAATTCAAAAATACCAAAAGGGACCAATCAATTGAGCATTAGCTCATTTATTAAAAAATTACCTGGATATAGCGCACAACAACTCACATTCGACTTCATGATTGCTTTTTTGTATATTATTATTCTAATTGTTATTTCAATTTTCTTGTATATTCTGACTGTTCAAAAATTACCCAACTTAGGTGTCTTGAAGGCGCAAGGAGTCTCAACGCAATATCTTATTTTGAGTACGTTATTTCAATCATTTATTATTTCAGTTATTGGCGTTATTATAGCCATTATATTAGGTGAAATAACAGCTATTACGTTACCCAGCGAGGTACCCATTGTCATCGATAAAAGTAATATTATTGTAACTGGAATCGGTATTATTATTATGTCCTTGTTAGGTGCACTGATACCTATTCGTCAAATCGCCAAAGTTGATCCTTACAAAATTATTGGAGGTTAATTTCATGTCAAATCTAATTTTTGAATCGGTGACAAAAGTTTTTGGAGAAGGGAGTAGTAAGTACGTAGCGCTGGAAAATATTAATTTTAAAGCAGAAAGTGGTCAGCTTATTTTAGTTGTAGGGCCATCAGGATCAGGAAAAACTACATTTTTGACTATAGCCGGCGGGCTGCAGACACCAACTGAGGGTGACGTAAAAATAAATGACAGCACAATTAAAAGTTTATCCGAAAAACAGCAAACAAAATTAAGATTGGAAAAAATAGGATTTGTTTTACAATCTTATAACTTAGTTCCATTTTTAACGGTCGAAGAACAGTTTAAATTAGTAGATAAACTAAAAAAACAAAATTTAACTGAACAAAAAATGCATGAACTTCTATCTGATTTAGGACTTTTAGAACTCCTAAAAAAATATCCTAATCAACTTTCTGGTGGACAAAAGCAACGTGTGGCAATTGCTAGAGCATTATACACTGATCCTGACTATATCTTAGCGGATGAACCCACAGCCGCCTTAGATACGGATAGATCTATGAAAGTAATCGAGTTACTCAGAGATTTAGCACATAAGAGAAATAAAATTATTATTGTAGTTACTCATGACTTAAGGTTAAAAAATACGGCAGACAAAGTTTATCAGATAATTGATGGTAAGATGCAAATGATAAATTAGCTACTGTCTTAATTTTACTTGAAAACATATTAAATTTATGAATATCTAATACCACATCTAAATGCTCAGAAGTCAATAAATTGGACTATTTTTAGTCAGTTAATTAGACAACTGGAAATTGACGGTTCAGCACATTTTCTTGGATGTAGGTTTCTTGTTGCTCTCGTCGGTTATGTTTCTTGGCATGTACGGTTGTCCGCACGTTCTTCGCATTCATGACGTGAGTAATCAATGCGACCAACTTCCAGTAGCATCATTTTTAAGCATTTGTTATTTTACGCCTGTTTCAGGGCTTCTAATCTATTCTGATTATCTCATGTAAACCGGTTCAATGCACATCGAATTTCTTTCGGTATCTGATAAAGGTCGTCCGTTTAATCCCGGTATTACGGGCAACATCTACATCACTCATGCCCGTCTGGTAAAGTTTAAAAGCATGTAGTAAACGGGGATCATCTTCGGCATATTGAGGTTTCCGACCATGATATTTACCCTGCTGTTTAGCGAGGGCAATCCCTTGTTGCTGCCGTTCAATGATCCGCTTACGTTCGCTTTCAGCTTGATATTTATACAGTTCAATAATGAGATTCGTCATGAGCTGGCGTAAATTAGGATCCGCAATCCCTGTCATGGACGGCAAGTTTAACACATCTAGGGTGGCCCCCTTATTTTGAATGGTGTTCATGATCTTAGTTAAGTCCTGGTTGTTTCGGCCTAAGCGATCTAATTCAGTGACCAGGACAATATCACCCTCGCGAACATAGGCGAGCATTTTTTGCAGTTCTGGTCGATTGGTGTTGGCCCCACTCAATTTATCTGTGAATAGCTTATCAACGACCTTTAAAACAGCTAGCTGCCGATCTAAATGTTGTTCCTTGGAACTCACGCGAGCATAACCGATTTTAGCCATTGTCAGCACTTCCTTTTGGACAGTTCTAATGAACATTTATAATTCCTAGTATAGCACAGGACCAAACCTGGCCACTAGGGTATACCCTAGTGGCTAATCATACATAAAAGCTTTCTTATATCATTATTTTTTTTGGCAGGTACTGTGTAGGTGGAAATGAACGAATGCTTTAATAGTTTTGTGTCACAAAATAAATTTTGGA
>NZ_BJEB01000041.1 GCF_005405445.1 Paucilactobacillus nenjiangensis | reverse complement strand
ACGTATCATTCAAAGAGTGATAGGCAAGTATGCGGTGTTCCTAGAAGCCCGGGAATTTATTCCCGGAGTAGTTCACGTACTGCTTAAATAATTAATGGGATTAAATGGAATCACTTAATAATTTGTGAAATAAGTGCTAAAGTAAAGGCAACAAAGAGAAACTGTACAGAGAATCAAGGCATAAGAGAGTTATCGTATGAAATCAGCACCAAAATATAATTGATGAAAGCGGGTAAGAAAATTGGCAAAATATACATTTAAACCAACCGATGCTTCAAAATTACAAGAGAAATACGATTTAATCGTGATTGGATCAGGGGGTGCTGGCTTAACCAGTGCCTTGCAGGCCGAAGAACTCGGACTCAAACCAGTCATTTTAGAGAAAATGAGCAAATTAGGTGGCAATACCACGCGTGCTTCTTCTGGGATGAATGCCTCTGAAACTGAAGTACAAGTTAACCACAAAGTTATTGATGACATGCAAGCTTTCTATGATGAAACCTATGACGGTGGTGGTCGTGCCAATAATGAAGTGCTGTTGAAATATTTCGTCACGCACAGTGCCTTAGCCATTAACTGGTTGGCACAACATAACATTAATTTAGATGATTTAACTCTAGTTGGTGGTATGACTCGTCCGCGGACTCACCGTCCTCACGATGGAGCACCAGTGGGGGGCTACTTAGTGACCGAACTCCTCAAACAAATTGATAAAGCGAAAGTGCCTGTTTTTGAAGACGCAGAAGTAACCGAATTGCTCCAAGATAATGATGGCACGATTACAGGAGTTAAAGCCACTGTCAATGGCAATGCCGTTCAAATCGAAGCCGCTGCAGTGATTTTAGCAACTGGTGGATTTGGTGCGAATGCTGAAATGATTAGCAAAGTTCGTCCTGATTTAGCCAATTACCGGACGACTAACCACGAGGGTGCCACTGGTGATGGGATTGCATTAGCGGAAAAAGCCGGTGCTTTGCTGACGGACATGGATCAAATTCAAGTGCATCCAACTGTCCAACAAGATACTGATCATGCATATTTGATTGGTGAAGCAGTCCGAGGCGAAGGTGCAATCCTTGTTAATAGTCGTGGCGAACGGTTCACAAATGAATTAGCAACTCGTGATAAGGTGACCGCCGCCATTGATGAATTGCCAGAAAAAAGTGCTTATTTGATTTTAGATCAAGCCGTTTATGACCGCGTACCCGCGATGAAGTTTTATGACAGTATCGGATTAGTTAAGCATGGAGCAACGATTAGTGTCTTAGCCAAAGAAATTGGTGTGCCCGCTAATTTATTGGAATGGACACGGACTGAATGGAACGTGGCGGTCAATAGCAAGGGCGACAGTAAGTATAAGCGTTCAACGGGGATGCATCATGAACTGAAAAACGCCCCATATTATGCAGTTCATATTTCACCAGCCGTTCATTACACCATGGGTGGCGTGGCTATTAACGACAAAGCTCAAGTTTTGAATACAGAAGGCCAAGTCATTCGTGGACTCTTTGCAGCCGGCGAAATTGCTGGTGGTTTGCACGGACATAATCGGATTGGTGGCAATTCGATTGCTGAAACAGTCATTTTTGGTCGTCAAGCTGGGAAACAAGCTTACAAATATCTAGGTTAAAATTGAATTGATGCGCCACAGCCAACTGGGAGATAGTATTGGTTGGCTATTTTTGTGGCAGATATTATGAACAATTACCTGTGAAATGATAAACTATCCATAATTTACAATCCAATTAGCGTAAATACGTAATTTGCTGTATAATATTCTAGTTAACTTTTACAGAATAAATGGAGGTATGATTAATGGCAGAAACTAAAACGACTGACAAATCAAGTCGCTTGTCTTTATATGAAGAAAACGAAGTGAATGCACAATTTGATTTAGAACAACAAGTTAAATTCACTAGTGAAGCGGTGAAAGAACCTGCTTTGGCAACTATCAAAAGAAAGTATACTAACTCTTGTTTGGTAGATTTTGCTGAAAACGAAGATTTATCACGCGCAATTAAAGATGAATACCATTCAAAGATGGTTGTGAGTTATAAGAACATTACGATTATTAAATAAGAGATTAAGCAATTATAAAAATGATGCTGCAACTTAGGTTGGAAATGACTGAACGCAGATAAAATAAAAATGAAACAGGCAAAATTTGCTTGTTTCATTTTTTTGTCGACACTAATGTTGGTAGTGTGCTTCAACTTCGGCTTTAGTGGGATAGGATTTTTGTGTGCCCCGACGGGTGACCGTCATCGCTGCGTATTGATTGGCTAAGTTTAAGGCGTCTAACTCATTTTTTCCTTCTGCCAGATAATGGGCAAAGGCGCCAATAATTGAGTCGCCAGCACCAGTGGTATCTACCGCATCAACTTTCAAGGCATTAATGAGTTGTTCGTCTTGATCAGTCACGGATAACACTCCGCGTGAGCCTAGCGTGACAATCATGTGCTTAACGCCTAATGAAACCATGTCATGAGCGGCCACTTTAATTTCATCGAGATTGCTAGCTGGTAAACCCGTCAAAGTTGCTAGTTCGGTTTCGTTTGGGGCAAAATAATCGACCTTTTTAACGTATTCTAAATCCAAGTCTTTTCGTGCAGGGGCTGGATTTAACAAAATTGGAATGCCGAATTCTTGCGCCAAATCAATGGCTGCGTAATTGGTTTCTAGTGGGATTTCATTTTCTAAAACGATAATTTTAGCATTTTTAATAATTTCGATATTGGCTTGCAAATCGTCAGGAGTCAGTTCATTGTTGGCTCCTTTAATTATGATGATACTGTTATTGGATGATTTGCTGACAAAAATTGGCGCAACGCCACTACTTTTGGTACCGATGCCCACACCGGAAACGTCAATTTTGTTATCTTTGAAATTAGTCAACTGTTGTTGTCCAAATGCATCATTACCGACTTTAGTAATCATACTCACACGTGAGCCTAAGCGTGCCGCGGCAACTGCTTGGTTAGCCCCTTTACCGCCGAAACCCATTTCAAAATCTGGTGCCTCGACGGTTTCACCTTCAATCGGCATGCGGTCGATATAAGTAATTAAATCCATCATATTTGAGCCAATGATTAATACGTCACTTTTTATCATGATATCCTCCTAATTTTCTAATCCCGTCGTCACTTTGAATTGTTTAACTTCTTGCGGTTTCAAATGAATTAAAGTACCGGCTTTTTGAGCAGCCGTGTAACCTTCAGGACGACTCGTGCCCGGTAAGGCGAACGCACCGACTTGCTGATCTGGATTATACAAAATCCAGCGAGTGACAATTGGAAATTGGTCCGTTGCGAATTTAGTTAAGAAGTTTTGCCGATTGTTAATCGCCATTCTGAATTTCGCGGTTTCAGTGAATTTAGTTAAATCCGATGAGAAGAAGACGATTTCTGGATCATAGTGATTTTTATCGTCTAACTGATTAATAATTTTACCGGATGCCTTCAAGTCGTTATTGTATTGCGTCCACTCAGGGGTTGGGTGTACATGACCAGGGACTGTTTGCCGGAGCTTAAAGGCTTCATCAGGGACATTCGAACTGATTTCCGCGTTTTCGACATAGGCATAGTTCATATGGCACATGTATTGGAGCGGCATTTCTTGATAATTTGAAAGATTAGTCACTTTGAGTTCGATGTCAAACAGGCCACTGGCTTTATGCATAGTGACACTTGGTTCAGCTAAATAATGATAGCCAAAACCTTTGACATATTCGAAGCCACTCTTAACCGTGAGCGTTTCATCGGCAATTTCAATGCATGAATAATCCATTTGTGAAGTTGGAAATTCGCCATGTAACTGATAATCATCTTCTGGACCAGGAGTACCATTTGCTAATAAGCCAGAAGTGAATTGGAAACAACCATACGTGTCAGCAATTCCATCGCCAGGTAAAGGCTGAGAAAACATGTCCTTCATTTTTAACGAAACGTGATCGAAGATTGCATCCCAGATAATCATGCCGGAAAATGGCAGAATAGTTAGGTGCCCACGGGAGTTGTTGACTTGCACAGCTTCAATCCCGGAAGGATAGACAAACGTTGATAAGTTGAAATTATCATCTTCGTATAAGACATATTCCTTTTCGCTAAACATTTGATGACTTAAATTAATTGTTTTCATCACTGATAACCTCCTGAGGATCATTTTGTGTAGGATTATTTTTACTTTCTCGCAATTTGCTAATGGCATAAATGAAGACCACTAAGAAACAAACGGCATTCACTGAAAATGAGACAGACATGTTGGAAATATCGGCCACGTAACCTTGGGCAACAGGGATAAAGGCCCCACCAATAATCGACATGACAATAATGGCACCGGCCGTTTCGGTATGTCGGCGATCAGTGACGGTCGCTAAAGTTTGCGAGTAAATGGTAGCCCAACAAGGCCCAAATAAACCACTCACGACGATGGCCATATAAACGGCAGTCATATTATGAACAAATACAATATAGATTAAGCAAGCAAAGCCAAGTACTGAGAAAATTTGTAAGACTCTTGAAGGATGCATGGACTTGATCATAAAGTTCGCGACCACTTTGCCGATAAAGAAAGCGGCATAACTAAAAATCATAAAAGTTGAGGCACTTCGTTCATTGATGGTGTGATTGAGTTCCATCGCCAGCCGAATTGTAAATGACCAAACGGCGGTTTGCATGCCGACATACATGAATTCTGCAAAAATACCTTGTTTAAATTTGGAGTTATGAATCAAGTAAGTCAGTGTTTCACTGATTTTAGCGGTGTCGTCAGTTTCGTTGTCTTGTTTTTTAGGTTTACCACTTGGAAATTGTGTGAGGCCGAAAATTACGAGAGCACACAGAAGTACCACAATAATGTATTTGTACGGTAACAGCGTGTGCTGCAGCATGCGTTCACCAAACTCAATTCGTGCCTGACCTTTAAGTCCAGCCATTTGAGTTTCCAAGTTGGCGCCACTACCGAAAATTAAATACTTACCAAGTAAAATCCCACCAATCGCGCCGATAGGATAGAAAGTTTGCGAGATGTTTAATCGCAATACTGAATATTTTTCGGGGCCAATTAATGAGCTATAAGTGTTAGAAGCAGTTTCCAGGAAGCTCAGACCACAGGCTAATGCAAAGAGTGCTACTAAGAAAAAGCCATAAGTGCCCATATTTGAGGCGGGGAAGAATAAGAAACATCCAATCGTATAAAGTGATAATCCAATCATGATAGCTAATTTATAGGATGTCTTCTTGATAATGAGTGAGGCTGGAATCGCAATTAAAAAATAACCCAAGTAAAAGGCGGTTTGGACAAAGGCACTCGCCACGTTTGATAAGGTAAAGACAGTTTTAAACTGGGTAATTAAAATATCATTGAGGCTGGCCGCTGCTCCCCATAAGGGAAACATCAAGGATAGCAAAATATATTGGAACATTGGTGTTCGGTCGACATAACCAGAATCGAGTTCTTTCGCATGTAACTTGAATAGATAAAAGCCGTGTTTTGAATTTGACTGTGTATCGTTCATAATGAAATCTCCTACTTTCTGCTGAACAAGTTCGTTCGGGGAATTTCAATTATCAATCTCTCAAAGTATGTAAGCGTCTGGTGCGCACCAGTTGAGCCAAGTAGCTGCAAGTAACCACCGTTATCCTCCCAGAATAGTGATGGAACCGTTTACAATCAGAATAATATCATATAGTGTACATATGTGCAAATACAATTTGGAACTATGTAAAATATTTGCAATAGTGGACCATTTATTTTACATTATATTTATTGATTAAGTCCGTGATGATTGGAATTACGGTGACTTAAAGGGGGTCCTTAGGATGAATTCGGAACGACGCAAAAAAACGACTGAACAAATATTGAATATCAGCCGTCTGTATTATTTAGATAATTTGAGTCAGTTAGAAATCTCAAAGCAGCTCAAAGTGTCACGCCCCACAATATCACGAGCGCTGACGCAAGCACGCGAAACAGGGATTGTCGATATTAAAATTAATGATCCCTTTCAAGATGTAGATGCATTAAAACGCCAACTTATCCAAAAATATCATTTGAATCAAGTTGTTATTGCGACCCAAACGAATGATAATCCAGAGGCAATTCTAGATGCACTCGGAAAAGTGACCGCCAATTATTTAGATGAAATCGTCCATGACGATGACACGATTGGCATTAGCTGGGGCCTGACGATGCAAGCAGTCTCACGGCATTTGAAAGAAACCCATTCCGTCAATGTGCGATTGGTGCAGTTAAAAGGTAGTGTCTCGACGGCTAAGGAAAATAACTATACAGCTGACACCATGAATAATTTTAGCCAGGCATTTCACACGCAAGCCCGATTACTTCCGGTGCCGGTGGTTTTTGACACTGTGGAGGCCAAAAAAATTGTGATGAACGATAAATTTGTGCAAACAGTGACCCGAGAAGGCACAGAGTCCAATATCGCCCTCTTCACCGTTGGCAATACACAAATGAATTCAATGCTGTTTAGATTGGGTTACTTAGATAAGAATTTAGCCACTTATTTACAGAAAAATTCAGTTGGGGATGTCTTGTCACACTTTGTCGATGCAAACGGCACGATTGTTGATCAAACATTGGATGATCGAACGGTAGCCATCTCACTAGATGATTTAAAACGTAAAGAATACGCCATTCTTGTGGGTGGTGGGGCTGCTAAATTATTACCAATGCACGCAGCCTTGCAAGGCAATTATGCCAATGTGTTGGTGACTGATCAGACTACGGCGCGCAGTTTGCTGAATATGTAAAAATCAGGATCAGGTGGATGAATTCACTTGGTCCTGATTTGGTTATGTTAAATGGTAATCTGAATAATTTTGACGGCGTAGGTTGAATCTGGGGATGAAATATTGACGATATCGTTAACTTTATGATTCATCACAGCCGCACCTAATGGAGAATTGAAAGAAAGTTTGCCGGCAGAGATGTTAGCTTCCTGCTTACCAACCACTAAATAGGTTTCTTCCTCTTCGTCATCTAAAAATTGGATTGTGATGGTCTTGCCAATTTATACCACATCGCTGTCGGATGGGGTAACGATTTGTGCATACTGAAGTTGTTTATTCAAAAATCGTAATCGGCCCTCTAAACGTCGTAAATCACGTTTGGCGGAGCTGTATTCAGCGTTTTTTGATAAGTCACCTAGAGCACGGGCAGCTGCCAGTGCTTCGATTTTACTAGGACGGTCGAACTTTAATTTTTCAATTTCTGATTCAATTTCCGCGTAACCATCGGGGGTCATTTTGTTAAAATAAGGTTCCATTGATTAACTCCTTAATATTTGAATTCATTGTACATTGATTAAATACGAAAATAAAACGGTTTTTCCTTTAATTTCATTAATTAATGTGAGATTATAATGGTAATTTAATAATTGGGAGAGGTGATGGGTATGTTTAGATTTTCTGGTAATGGAAGAGTGATGTGGTCATCGAAAACGATGCCCGAAAGTACCGCTGATTTGGTGATTCAATTATCAAAATTGCTGCAAGATTATCCCACGGATTTAATTCACGTTGAAAATGATCCATTATTTGATGTTAAAAATAAACGTTATGAAGTATATTTCACTGTTAAAAAAGAACACGGAAGTTGGATTTAAGGCGATGTCAAAGTAATTTGATGTCGCTTTTTATACGCATAAAAATATTATTTGTACAGTTTCACATGAAAGCGTTTCACCCACTACCTAGATGTATTATACTGATATTATATATCTACTTAGGAGGGTACTATGGCAAAGAAAAACTATAATATCGGGTTAGACATTGGAACGAGTTCTATCGGATGGGCAATTACAGATGATAATTACAATCTGATGCACGCCAAAGGGAAATACGGGTATGGAACGCGTATTTATAGCGAAGGCCAAACAGCGGCTGAACGTCGCGGTTTTCGTACTACTCGTCGTCGCTTAAACCGCCGCAAGTGGCGTTTACGACTGTTACAAGATTTCTTTGAACCATATATATTACCGGTCGATGAAGCATTTTTTATTCGGCAAAAGCAATCAAATTTAGTCCCACAAGATGAAAAAAAACAATATCCGGGCAGTATTTTATTTGATAACGTCACGGATCAAGATTTTTACAACAAATATCCAACTATTTATCATTTACGACAAGCTTTAATGACTGAAGACCGCCAGTTTGATATTCGTGAAGTTTATTTGGCAATCCACCATATTGTGAAGTATCGCGGTCACTTTTTAAACAGTGCACCTGTGAGCTCATTTAAGAGTGGTAAATTGGATTTAAAGAGACGATTTAATGAAATAAATGAAGCTTTTAAAAGTGTCTATCCAGACCTCGATATTGCTTTTAAAATAGACAATGCTGACAAAATTAAGGAACTATTATTAGATACAAATCGTTCAAGAAGCCAACGGCAACAGGAAGCTTCGAAGTTAATCTATGAACCTTCTGCAGACGTTGAAGTTAAGAAAATCCAAGCTGGGGTCGCCAAACAATTTTTAAATGGTGTGTTAGGTTTAAAAGCACGCTTCAATTTGGTGACCAATATCGAATCTGATGATGACGCTGTCTGGCAGTTTTCATTGGATTCTGATACCGCAGATGACGCATTGGATACAATTATTGCTCAACTAGATGATTTTGCGATTAATGTGGTTGATATTATTAATGAAGTTCACTCAGCAGTCACTTTAGCTGGCGTTGTACCTGAAGGCCAAGGATTATCTGAGTCAATGATTGAAAAGTACGAAGAGCATAAAGCTGATCTAAAACAATTAAAAGCAGTTGAAAAGTTAGTTGATAAAAAATCTGCTGATAAACTTGAAGCTGCTTATGACAAGTATATTCATGGATTTAATAGTAAGCCATTCATCAAAGAAGATTTTTACAAAGCTGTCAAAGATGAACTGAATAAAGTACCTGGTTTTGAAGCGCAAGCGATTAAATCTCGGATTGACGTTGATCAGTTTATGCCTAAACAACGTTCAAAAGAAAATGGTGCAATTCCTCATCAATTGCATCAACAAGAACTTGATCGAATTATTGCTAATCAGTCAAAATATTATGACTGGTTGGGTGAAAAAGTTGGAACGGAATATAAGCTTGATAAGCTGGTTTCTTTCCGTGTGCCATATTACGTCGGCCCAATGGTTGATACCTCAAGTAATCAGCAAAAAGATGAAACTCGATTTGCTTGGATGGTGCGTAAAAATCCTGATTCTACAGAAACTATTACACCTTGGAACTTTGAAGATTTAGTTGATAAAAATCAATCTGCTGAAAACTTTATTAAGCGGATGACAACCAAAGATACGTATCTTTTGAACGAAGATGTTTTACCAAAATGTAGTTTGTTATACCAAGACTTTGAAGTTTATAACGAATTAAATAATGTGAGAGTGAATGGTCAACGATTTACTGCTGAACAAAAGCAACAACTACATGATAAATTATTTACCATTCATGCCAGTGTGTCTAAGAAACAATTACACGATTTCTTAGTTAGCCAATTGAGCTATCCACAAGATGGTCTCACAATTGAAGGCTTAGCGGATGAGAAAAAAGTACTTAGTAACTTATCCACTTATTTTGATTACCATAAAATCATTCCAGACCAACTAGATGATTTGAAATATCGAGATGATATCGAAAAGATTATTGAATGGTCAACTATTTTTGAAGACGCTGGAATTTTTAAAACTAAATTAGCAGAAATTGACTGGTTAAGTGATAACCAACGGAATGAATTAGCCAAAAAGAGATATCGTGGTTGGGGTAGTTTATCTAAAAAAATGCTAATTGGTTTAATTGATGGAAATGGTCAACGGATTATTGATATTCTTCGTGATGGTAATGACAACTTTATGATGATTGTTAATCGGCCAGAGTTTAAAAAAGCTATTTTTGACGAAAATAATGAAATTAATGAGCAAAGAAATAGTAAGGACATGCTCGAAGCGATAGATGAAATGTACACTTCACCACAAAACAAAAAGGCCATTCGTCAGGTCTTATTAGTAGTTCAAGATATTCAAAACGCGATGGGTGGCGATGCACCTCAAAAAATATTTATTGAATTTGCGCGAGATGATCAACCAAATGCGGGTAGAAGTAATCCAAGAATTAATCAAGTTCGTCAGATTTATAATAATGTTACCGATGAAATTTTATCGAAAACCGTTCGTGGTGAGCTTGAATCAAAGAAGAATGAATTAAACAAAGAAAAAATGTTCTTATATTTCTTGCAAGGTGGGATTGACGTTTATAATGGTCAGTCAATTAATATTGATAATCTATCGGCCTACGATGTTGATCATATTTTGCCACAGTCATTTATTAAAGATGATTCCATTAATAATAAGGTACTTGTTAATCATGAAGATAACTTGCGAAAAGGTGACAACGTTCCTTGGAATTTCTTTAGAGACAAAATGTATCCAACTTGGGAAAGAATGAAAGAATCAGGATTATTGTCAAAGGGCAAATTCAATAGTTTGAATTTGAACCCAGATAATATCAATAAGTTTAAGGCAGAGGGATTTATTAATCGTCAGTTGGTAGAAACTAGACAAATTATTAAACTGGTTGCCCAAACGTTGAATGAAAAGCTTGGAACAGATACAAGTATTGTTTCCGTGAAAGCCAATTTAACTCACGATATGCGTGAATTCTTCGATTTTCCAAAGAATCGTAATGTAAATAACTATCATCATGCATTTGATGCTTATTTGTCTGCCTTTGTGGGTACTTATTTGTATCGTAAATATCCAAAACTACAACGTTACTTTGTTTATGGTGAATTTAAAAAAGCTGACAATATTGGCAAACTTGCTAACTTTGACTTTTTAAGAGATTTGAAATATTCGGACAAAGTAATGGACAAAGATACTGGTGAATTAATTGCCGACAAAGTTCAACTAATCAGTAACATGAACAAAATTTATGATTTTAAGAAAGTTTTGGTTACGCATGAAGTTCATGCAAATACAGGTGCTATGTATGATCAAACTTTATATCCGGCAAAATTGGATAAATCACTTGGACACAAAGGCGCGAAACAGTTAATTCGTAAAAAGAATGATAAGCCAACTGAATTGTATGGTGGATATTCAGGATCTAAAGATGCGTTTATGTCAATTGTGAGGATGAAAAAGAAGGACGAAGTTTATTATAAAGTTGTGGGAATTCCTGTTAGAGTGGCTGATTCAGTGCAACAAGGTAAAAAAATTGATATAGAGAAATTGACCGATTATATTCAGACCAAATTTACCACTGAAAAAACTAGTAAAAAAACCGGCAAAGTTACTCGTAAAGTTGAATGGTTTGAATTAGTGTTGCCAAAAGTGTTATATGGTCAGCCGGTTATTGATGGAGGACAGCAGTTCATGTTGGGTTCTTCAACATATAAACATAATTTACGTGAGTTATTTTTGACTAAAAAATCAATAATTGCACTTGAAAGAGGCGGTACAGATAGCCAATTTGAGGATGTATATTCAGAGATAGTGACTAAAATTAATAAATATCTTCCTTTGTACGATACAAATAAATTTAGGGAAAAAATTACTGACGGGAAAAACAAATTTGCGCAGTTAACTAATGAAAATGAGTATAAAAATAATCAACTCATCTCGTTTGGTAAAAGAGAAATACTTGAAAGACTATTAATTGGATTTCATGCCAATGCAGCAGTTTCAGATTTGAAAATATTGGGTATTACGACCCCCTTGGGCCAATTACAAAGCCCTAATGGGATAACTTTAACACAAAATGCGATTGTTAATTTTGAATCTACGACTGGATTATTTGCACGAAGTATATCGTTAAAAGATTTATAAGCAACAAAATAGAGCGTTATTGATTTTGCAATCAATAACGCTCTTTATGTAGTGGTCCTATACGGGACTCAAAAGATTAAACTTGGCTTGCGCCTTGCTTGATTTTAACTCAGAGTATCAAATCAATGAATTCGATGTGTTGAGTATCAGTCAACACAATTAAGTATAACACTAAAATATATTTTTTAAAGGAGTGTTTTTATGAGTTGGAGGAGTGTCATTATTTCTCAACATGGAAAGGTGTCGTATTCTAGCCGGCAGTTAGTCGTTCAAACGCGAGACGGTACCAGTCAAATACCCATTGATGATATTCAAGTATTGTTATTGGCTTCCAATAATGTTGTGATAACAACAGCGGCAATTAATAAATTAATACAAGCAGGGGCAAAAATTATTTTTACTAATGATAAAGGTGAACCAAGCTGTGAAACTATTGGCTATTATCCTAATAATAGGGACGTCGGATTATTAATGGATCAGTTTAATTGGAAAAATGAATTGAAAGAATCACTTTGGACGAAAATTGTGATTACGAAAATTAATATGCAAATTCAAGTCTGTAAGTTGACTGGTAATGTCTTTACAGAGCTGAATAATGAATTAGAAAAGATTGAGGTTGGGGATGCTAGTAATCGTGAGGCAGTAGTGGCTAGAAAATATTTTAACCTGTTATTTGACAAAAATTTTACTCGTCATGAGTTTGATCCAATTAATGCGGCCTTAAATTATGGATATTCGATTTTATTATCTGCGGTTAATCGGGAAATTGTAGTTAACGGTTATTTAACCCAATTTGGAATTCATCATCACAGTGAGGAAAATGATTTTAATTTAGGCTCAGACTTAATGGAACCATTTAGACCAGTCATTGATTATTGGGTGGTTAATCAAAAAATTCAAGCACTAACGCCAGATATAAAGTTTGCTTTGGTAGATTTGTTAAATTTTGAGATGAAATATAATGGCGAAACAACGATTTTACGTAATGCTTTAACCAAGCATGTAATGAATTGCTTGAACTATCTAAGTGGGAATAGTGAACAAGTTGATGTAAAGGTGGAGATATTTGATGAGGTACCGAATAATGCGATTAATGGTCATGTTTGATTTACCAGTCCAAACCAGTGAACAAAGAAAAGATTACAGAAGGTTTCGCAAAGCATTGATAAATGAAGGCTTTTTGATGATTCAATATTCTGTTTATGTAAGGGTTTGTGTTAGTAAACAATCTGCAGGATATATGGAAAAGCGTATTTCAGAATTTGCACCTGATGATGGAATCATACAATCAATGATGATTACCGAAAAGCAGTATAACGATATGAATTTTATCACAGGTGAGTTTAAAGATGATGTTAGAAACACTTCAAATAGGACGGTGATTTTATGAAGTTAACTTATGCTCCATTTGAGCCATTTGAAATAAACACAGGCCAAATGACAGTTCTAGAAACTGGTAATTTTGATGTCTATCAAAAATTAATAATGAATTTTAAAAATTTACAAGATGATTTACAGTTTAGCGATGACGAATATAAATTAGTTGAGACAACTAAAGCATTGCACTGGGTTGGTGATCCTATGTTTGTGGAAAATCTTAACAAGTTGTTTCAAGTTAAGATTCTCAAACAGGTGTACCAAATAATGCCAGATGAAACACAACAAAAGTTGATTGATTTAACTAGACAGATAAAAAGTATTGTGTCAGACACAGTTTACATGATTGATTTACCACTGGAAGTTAATGCCGAAATTGATATTATGAAGATAATAAAATTTTCAGAAATTGAATACAGTCCTACGATGACATTAGGTCCATATGCTATAATTGAGACAATTCTAAAAACTTTAAGTGAGTTAAATGAAACAAAAATTATTGGGTTTATGAACATATCTGACTATTTGAGAGAATCTGAATTTGTGGATTTAGTTCAATTAGTTAAGACATTAGATTTGAATGTTCTTCTCATTAAATTTTCAGAAATTCAGAGGTCTGAAAGATATAATGAATGCCGTTACTACTACATTGATAATGATTTTGTTGATTGGCGATACTGATCAAAATGAAAGAATTATTATAAGCAGACGGTTTTAGAAGAGTATCAAATCAATGAGTTCGAGACCATGGATATATAACTTATGGTTCGTTTCATCGTTTTAGAAGAGTATCAAATCAATGAGTTCGAGACCCTGTTAATGGTGTGTTTGGTACAACCGACTGTTTTAGAAGAGTATCAAATCAATGAGTTCGAGACCTAATGAGGGTCAAAAAAATCATGACAATAGGTTTTAGAAGAGTATCAAATCAATGAGTTCGAGACCATTTCTAAATCGGTTAGTTCTGACGCGCCTGTTTTAGAAGAGTATCAAATCAATGAGTTCGAGACCTCAGTTAAGCTGGCGCCCTGTTTAAGTTTAGTTTTAGAAGAGTATCAAATCAATGAGTTCGAGACCAGGAGTGATAGCAATGGCGTATTCTGAAGAGTTTTAGAAGAGTATCAAATCAATGAGTTCGAGACCCGTGGTGAGCGTGAAGTTGAAAACATGCAAGTTTTAGAAGAGTATCAAATCAATGAGTTCGAGACCCCTTCTTTGTCTTGCAACTTATGGATTGTGGTTTTAGAAGAGTATCAAATCAATGAGTTCGAGACCCTTTCTTTTTACAATAATTTATTCGTGAAGGGTTTTAGAAGAGTATCAAATCAATGAGTTCGAGACCACAAACCGATACTGATACAGCTTCAACTCGGTTTTAGAAGAGTATCAAATCAATGAGTTCGAGACCTGCTAAAATCCAAGAACAAAAACAAGGCGTGTTTTAGAAGAGTATCAAATCAATGAGTTCGAGACCGCTGGCATACCGGCATCAAACATAATCTTTGTTTTAGAAGAGTATCAAATCAATGAGTTCGAGACCGCCATCGAAATATAACTTACTAGCACAGTAGTTTTAGAAGAGTATCAAATCAATGAGTTCGAGACCATGTATTAATGGGTAAAATTGATGCTCAATGTTTTAGAAGAGTATCAAATCAATGAGTTCGAGACCCAATTGTTTTGGAATATTGAACTTCGTAGTGTTTTAGAAGAGTATCAAATCAATGAGTTCGAGACCACGGTCGTTGACATCATGAAGCCAACGCCAGTTTTAGAAGAGTATCAAATCAATGAGTTCGAGACCACAACTAATTCTTGAATGCCATAGATCTCGGTTTTAGAAGAGTATCAAATCAATGAGTTCGAGGCCATAACAGCCTCATCTTTGCGCAAATTGTCAGTTTTAGAAGAGTATCAAATCAATGAGTTCGAGACCTTACTCAGGTATCCGATGCGATTACAGCCTGTTTTAGAAGAGTATCAAATCAATGAGTTCGAGACCCACGAAAAATTACTTAAATATAAGTGCTTTGTTTTAGAAGAGTATCAAATCAATGAGTTCGAGACCTCGACCCTTTAAAATACATAATCGCGTTGTGTTTTAGAAGAGTATCAAATCAATGAGTTCGAGACCAAGTTTGAAGATAAGTTTGGTATTCCATTCGTTTTAGAAGAGTATCAAATCAATGAGTTCGAGACCCTGCGCCAGTAGCAGTCTTCTTGATTGTATGTTTTAGAAGAGTATCAAATCAATGAGTTCGAGACCACGTCAAAGGTGGTTTAATCTCTGAACGATGGTTTTAGAAGAGTATCAAATCAATGAGTTCGAGACCACGACTATATGACGAAATTAATGACACACCGTTTTAGAAGAGTATCAAATCAATGAGTTCGAGACCCTTCACCTTACTTGAGCCAAAAGAAACTGAGTTTTAGAAGAGTATCAAATCAATGAGTTCGAGACCCTTGTGCGATTGGATCAAAGTGAGCATCTTGTTTTAGAAGAGTATCAAATCAATGAGTTCGAGACCAAATCATTGAGTAAAGAAAACAGGGGATCTGTTTTAGAAGAGTATCAAATCAATGAGTTCGAGACCAAGCTGTCAATAAGCTCCATTCAAGCTCACGTTTTAGAAGAGTATCAAATCAATGAGTTCGAGACCTGCCATTAACAAAACTAGTAACGATTATTGGTTTTAGAAGAGTATCAAATCAATGAGTTCGAGACCAACAACATCAGCCACTCATCTAATGTATATGTTTTAGAAGAGTATCAAATCAATGAGTTCGAGACCCGAGCCTTTTCTACTGAACCTTGTAAGCCGGTTTTAGAAGAGTATCAAATCAATGAGTTCGAGACCTCTTAGCGTTTAATTCATCACGAACCTTTTGTTTTAGAAGAGTATCAAATCAATGAGTTCGAGACCGTTGATAAATAAGTTAATTTATTTTTAGACGTTTTAGAAGAGTATCAAATCAATGAGTTCGAGACCATTTCGACACGTCAAACGAGATGATTCAAAGTTTTAGAAGAGTATCAAATCAATGAGTTCGAGACCTATCGATTAAAACGATCAAACCCAAGCGCTGTTTTAGAAGAGTATCAAATCAATGAGTTCGAGACCTCGCTTATGCAAATATGACGTATATTGCTAGTTTTAGAAGAGTATCAAATCAATGAGTTCGAGACCCAAAAAGACGAACCCACCACTTGCCGGAGCGTTTTAGAAGAGTATCAAATCAATGAGTTCGAGACCTTTGAAGACGGATTGAGTCCGACTAATATTGTTTTAGAAGAGTATCAAATCAATGAGTTCGAGACCATTGTTACTGCTTATGGTCCTGAAGTTTCAGTTTTAGAAGAGTATCAAATCAATGAGTTCGAGACCGGGTAAGCATGCTCATACTTACATCTGGTGGTTTTAGAAGAGTATCAAATCAATGAGTTCGAGACCTGCAAAACTTGGTGGGTGTTTTAGAAGAGTATCAAATCAATGAGTTCGAGACCCCATTGCCTTCTGAATTGGCAACGATGTTCGTTTTAGAAGAGTATCAAATCAATGAGTTCGAGACCAAATCGGTTTGCTAATAATAAAATCTTTACGTTTTAGAAGAGTATCAAATCAATGAGTTCGAGACCATAAAGTAGCTCAATTTGGTTTGCCAACTTGTTTTAGAAGAGTATCAAATCAATGAGTTCGAGACCCTTCAATTATTGCGATGGCAGGTGATACCGGTTTTAGAAGAGTATCAAATCAATGAGTTCGAGACCAATGCTGATTGAACCATGTCTGACGTTGCTGTTTTAGAAGAGTATCAAATCAATGAGTTCGAGACCCTTGATGTGCGGCTATCTAGTCGGTTCTTGGTTTTAGAAGAGTATCAAATCAATGAGTTCGAGACCTACTGCAATGGGTATCAGTGCAGAACAACTGTTTTAGAAGAGTATCAAATCAATGAGTTCGAGACCAAAGATACCCAGTTGGTATTGCATTTAGATGTTTTAGAAGAGTATCAAATCAATGAGTTCGAGACCTGATGTCGGCGCGCAAGCTGACCAATCGTTGTTTTAGAAGAGTATCAAATCAATGAGTTCGAGACCCGGATATGTCCAAATCAATCAATTCTTACTGTTTTAGAAGAGTATCAAATCAATGAGTTCGAGACCGAATTACACGCCGATTATTCTTCTTGTGATGTTTTAGAAGAGTATCAAATCAATGAGTTCGAGACCCACAATTGGACGCGGCTGGCTTTCCCAATGGTTTTAGAAGAGTATCAAATCAATGAGTTCGAGACCCACCAGATACTGTTGGAGCTGGTTTTTCTGGTTTTAGAAGAGTATCAAATCAATGAGTTCGAGACCAGTCATACGGATTTTTAGGCGGATTATACGGTTTTAGAAGAGTATCAAATCAATGAGTTCGAGACCAAAAGTATTTTAAAAGGAGATCACTAACATGTTTTAGAAGAGTATCAAATCAATGAGTTCGAGACCCACTGGCGAAATGACTATTCCAATCATGAAGTTTTAGAAGAGTATCAAATCAATGAGTTCGAGACCACAGAAGCAGAGTATGCTGCATTAATTGGTGTTTTAGAAGAGTATCAAATCAATGAGTTCGAGACCAAGGTATTCCGGGAAAAAATGGCGCCGACGGTTTTAGAAGAGTATCAAATCAATGAGTTCGAGACCAAAACAACAGATGTTAGATTGGATTGACACGTTTTAGAAGAGTATCAAATCAATGAGTTCGAGACCGAAGACCGTGCAACCAAACCAGCTGCAGCAGTTTTAGAAGAGTATCAAATCAATGAGTTCGAGGCTCCTAATTGTTTCAAAGCTTTTGGAGGTTTATAGTATCAGATCAATGAATTCAAAAACATTGGGTTATTGAACATTTAGTATTCGATTTCATATCTTAAGAGGCAGCCTGAGAAGGTTGTCTTTTTCGTTCAAAATAATTTATAAAAAATAGTTAAATTATTAAAATCACTTTAAAATAAGTGCATTTTTGGCATAATTACAAATATTTATAAAATAAATAAAAATAATTTTAAAATGTTTTATAAAAAATAATAGTCATAATTTACGTATATGGTTCATTAATTGTACGATAAATATATTCCACAATTTACGTTGTAATTAAATAAACTTTCAGTACGTAGTTTATTAAATTTTTTGCTAAAATACTGTACAAACACCTATTTAATGGGATTCGTAACAAAAATGTAGAATTTGCGTAAAAAAGTGTACAAATCCTCATAAAATGGGGTTTGATTGTTTATAAAGATTTTTTAAAAAGAAAGTAATTATATTATAATTAAAAAACTAATGAAATAATCATTGACCCCATTAAACATTGATGGGTTTAGTGATACCAAGCATTTTCGTATACATTAAACAAGCCTGTTTTTCGCTTTTCGGACTCGTTATAATGGATATATTGAGTATTGGGAACATTAAATTATAAAGGACGTAAGAAAGATGAACATCAAAAAAGTAATTATCACTGGATTAGCTTCAGCAAGTTTAGTTGTTGGAGGAGTTGCAATTAAAGGTGCAGCAGATACCTTTTGGGCAGGTCATAACGACTTAGCGCAAACCGCATCTAACTTGGATACAATTGTTTCAGCGTATAATACGAAGAAAGCAAAATTAGAAACAGCAAAATCTGATTTAGCTAACGCAAAGTCTGATCTGACAAATGCACAAGCACAGGTAACACAGCTAACTCAACAATTGAGTAACTTACAAATTCAATATAATAACGATACAGCTAATTTACAGGCACAAATTCAAGAAAAAATTAAAGAAACACAAGCTGCCATTGCAGATGGTAATGCCAAAGTGCAAGTCAAACAAACAGAATTTGATAATTTGCAAAAAAAGTATGATGACTTAAATAGTCAAGTGACTACTTTGAAACAACAATTAGCAGATGCCCAATCAACGGCTTCTTCTGCTACTTCAGAGCGAGATAGCGCAAATTCAGCTAAAGATAGTGCCAATCAAGATTTGAAACAAGCACAATCTGAAGCTTCATCACTGAAGGAAAAATCACAAACCGCAGCTAACTCAGTTTCAGCTGATGCCAACCAATAAAATTCGAGTAACACAAAAAGAGTGGCTGGGAAAAAACTAACCAGCTATAGAAAAATCGACCAAGAATTCTATAATTAATAGAATTTTTGGTTGGTTTTTTGTTTTTTTTATATTTGATAATTGTTTATGTGAAAAATTAGCGGTTGCTTTGGTTAAAATTCCCGCTAAT
>NZ_BJEB01000040.1 GCF_005405445.1 Paucilactobacillus nenjiangensis | reverse complement strand
GATCCTCCAATTTACTTCCTTAATTATACTAAATCAGAGTCTCTATTTAACTTGTACACTTTTTATTCTAGGCCCACAATATTCGTTTCTATCAACACAGGAACAAAAAGTAGCGCTAGCGGTGATTCAAAAAGGGGATGCGATTCGCACGATGGGAATCGAAGAACTATCGAATGAATTAGACGTCAGTAAATCAACTATTTCACGCTTTGTCAAAAAAATTGGCTGCAAGAACTTCGTTGATTTTCGTTTACAATTTACGAACACTCAAGATCCAGTTACGGTCAGCGGGGTCCAAGGTGAATCTGATGAAGATGAACGAACTTCAGTCGAGATTTACCACCTATATCAACATGTGATAACTCAAACTCAAGAAAAAATGAACCAGGCAGATATTGAAAAATTGGTGAAGTGGATTGGTGATAGTCGCCGAGTGTTTATTTATGGACTCGGTAGTTCCGGCTATAACGTCGAAGAATTTGGCCAACGATTGATTCGGATGGGTATTCAAACCGTGACGGCGACTGAAAGTCACATGATGTTGATTACTTCAAATATCATGAATCGCGATGATTTAGTGATTGGGATTTCTAATTCTGGTAATACCATCGAAGTTAATCGTGCCTTATTGAATGCGAAAAAGAATGGTGCCAAAACAGCAGCAATTACGAGCGATATGATTGGACCGATTAATCAGGCCAGTTTGTTAACTTTACACGTTGAAGATAGTACCAAACTCGCTGAAGGGCGCTTTATTAACTCCCAATTTGCCATTACGTATGCGATTGATATTTTGTCGCGGCTGTTATTGGAAAATCAGCAATACAACTGGAGTATGCAAAAAACGATTGAGTCAATTATTGAAGATAAATCTCAAAACTAGTTGTATATAGCAAATATACTTTAAAATCAATGATTGTATCATACAAGTATTTGTATAAATCACATTCTTTTGATTTATGGTTGGAATAAGGTACACTATCTCTGAAATGAAAAGGAGATGATGGATCATGTACCAATTTGATTGGCAAGTATTTGAAGATGAAGAATATTCGCATGACTCTGAAATCAGTTTTGTAAAATTGAACGAACGAAATTATATTACCGCCAGTGGCACAGCTAAAGATAAGACTTCGGACAAGGAGTTCTTGGCCTTGGCAGATGCACTGTCGACAATTGCTGCTAAAATTAGTGAAGGACCCGATGGCGGCGTCAACATTCCGGGCTTCCGCACCTATCGTCCTTATCCATTACAGGCCATGTGGTCAGGTGGTAATTTAGAAGAACGGACTAACTTTCAATTGTGGATCAAGCAACCGAATATGGTACCGGAAGAATTTTTCCATGCGGCGATTGAGCAATTAGATCTGGATGCTAAATTACTAGCTCGGATTAAGTATGTCCGGATGGCCGAAGGAACGGAAATTCAAAGTTATACCGATGGCAATATTGCCGATACGATTTATAAACTCGAATCAGAAGTGTACGCCCGTGAATTGACTCAGTTGAGTCAAACTGAACACCGCGAAGTTTACGTGGATGGTTATGGTAAGGGGCAGCCAGCCCTAGTACGAATTCCGATTAAAGTTGTCGAAGGTAAAATTGATCGTAATCGGTTATCAACAAATTAAACCGAGGTAAAGTGAATGACACAGATATATTTCTTATGTACTGGTAACTCTTGTCGGAGTCAAATGGCAGAAGGTTATGGTCACGCATTGTTAGGTGATGACTTTGTGTGGCGAGTGCTGGTGTGGAAACACATGGCTTAAATCCAAATGCAGTCAAGGTAATGGCTGAAGATGGAGTTGATATCAGTCAACAAACTTCCACGTTGATTGATCAAGCTTATTTTTACTCGTCAGATTTGATTGTGACGTTATGTGGGGACGCACGTGATAAGTGTCCAGTCATTCCTGCATCAATCACTCACTTACATTGGGATTTAGCCGATCCTGCTCAAGCCACAGGTACGGAAGTTGAGAAATTTGCTCAATTCCGGGCGGTGCGCGATGAAATCAAGCAACGAGTCGCAAAATTAGCATAATTGTATATAGCAAAAAGCCCACAATATCAGATTTCTGATTTTTGCGGGCTTTTTTGGTACAGTTAGGGTGATCAATGAGGGTGACAGATACTGGGGGGATGGGCATGACAAAGACAAAGAGCTTGTCATTTAGCAGTATTATCTTGTTGGGTATTAACGGAATTGTTGAATCTGGCATTTTCTTATTGCCGGGTACTTTATATCGTCAAAGTGGCATGTTGAGTATTGTGGCCATCTTGATGGCCGGGTTTTCGACACTCTTAATTGCGATGAACTATGCGGTGATGGCTTCTAAAATTGATGCAGAAGGTGGTGCATATGCGTATGCTTCACGGGCATTTGGACCTCTAGGTGGATTTCAAACTGGGTGGTTTGGCTGGTTATTAGGTGTGATTACGATTAGTGCGGAGATTGCGGCCTTTCAAACGGTCCTGAAAAGTGTGCTAGTCGATGTTCATGGGGAGTGGATTTTTGATGCCGTCGGAATGGCGATTATTTTGTTACTAGTGGTAATTAATATTTCCGGAACCGATATTATTAAGATTTTTGATAACCTCTCCAGCGCCATTAAGGTGTCGTTACTGATTGCCTTTATCATTGTCGGAGTGTGGCTGCTCAGTAAAACCAGTGTGGCGGTTCCTCAAGCAACTCCAGTGAAAGCTAGTGATTTTACCGGCACGTTCAGTACCGCTTTTTATATGTTTACTGGTTTTTCCTTCTTACTGATTGCTGCCAAACAAATGACCAATCCTGAAAAGAAGATTCCGCGAGCACTGATTATTTCAATTTCCACGGTTGGAATTATTTACGCTGCCGTCCAATTTATTTTGATTTTATTGCAACACAGCAGTTTAGCTGGCGATACAATGCCAATTGCGACGGTCTTTAATCAAGTCTTTGGGATAGCTGGCCGAATGGTCGTATTGGTAGGGATTATGATTTCCACCATCGGGGTGGCCGTTAGCCGTCTCGTTTGACACCACCTCAGGCCTAGCTTCACTTTCAAGTGATGAGCATTTACTGCCAGCAATTGTCGGCAAAACCACTAAGAATGGATCGGCATTAGTATCGATTATCTTAACCATGGGACTGGCAGCACTATTAATTTTGAGTGGGAGTTACTTGTTCTTGGTTAAATTGATTGTGCTCAGTTCATTCGTTCAATATCTGGCAACAATTGGATCGCTGATCAAACTGAGAAACGATAAGAGTTTGCCAAAGGGGATGCAGATTCCCTTTGGCTTAGCGATTCCAATTATTTCAATTATCATCATTGTCTATCTGATGTTTAGTTTTAACTGGATTAGTTTAGCCTTAGCCGCTGGGGCAGCAATCATTGGTGGCGTAATTTATTGCCTAAATGCGAAAAATCCAGCCAAAGCAAAATAAAAAGCCAGCTAAAACTAGCTGACTTAATTGATCTAATAACGCGTTATTAAAAGATATTGTATATAGCAATTAAATTAATATGCTCAATGCTAACGTAATTAGAGCGGGAGTCATTTGAACAAAGAAAATTTTCTTTGAAACGGTGACACCACCATAACAACCAACAATTGCGATGAACATCATAATTAGTTCAACGACGCCAAACTTAACGTCGCCAATGAAGACGAACAAACTAATGAGTAACATTGCCCCTAAAGCACCATTATAGATACCTTGGTTTTTGAGGGCGGTTTGCGCGGCGGGTTGTTGCACAAAATCGAGATCCATATCAAACGATTTAGCTTGGAGTTCTGGTTTACCAAACATTTCGATATACATGAACCCGATATGTTCAATTCCGATGATGACTGAGAGTACGATGACTGCGATTTGCATAAGTTAAGTGTCCTTCCGTGGAGCTTTAGATTTGAGTAATTCTAGTATCGCGATAATGATTGTGGCGATTAAGGCAATCAGACTAATAATGATCCCTAATTGAGCAAATGGCGTTTTGTAGGTCAGTTTAATGTGATTGGTACCAGCTTTAACCGGAATTCCCACAAACGCTTTGTTAACACGTGGTAGTTTACCATAATAACCGGCGAGTTTCCAACCATCCGAATATGGAATCGAAGTTGCTAAGATGGTTTTTGAATTCGCATGGTAATTGGCGGTAACTGTATTTTTATCAATCTTAATCTTAGAAGCGGCCTGATTGGCTTTGATGGCGTTATCTAGGCTAGTTCCAGTTGGCACAGCTTCGAGTTCAATATCAAATTCATAGGTTCCAGGGTTGCTCATATGCAAGCTGAAGTTATCTTTTTTAGAAGTGATGGTCCCCAGATTGAGGGTGGTCGAAGATTTTGGATTATAAAATGACAGATTTTCGCTACCAACTTGTTCGAAAGTATTGGTAGTTTTACCATACGTCGCGTCAATGGTAAAGGCACCGGTAGAGCCAGTAGTTGGTGAAATGTTAAAGAGGTTCGTACGTAACCAGCCGAGTTGATACAGGCCAGTATTGTAGCGGTTATCGGTATCATCATTTTCGTACATGATCTTTTGGTTATGCTTTTCAATATAGTTGTTAAGCGCATTATTATAGCGATTCTTCAAAGTGCCAGCAGTGTATTTAATATTCGTCAAGCGGACATGAAGTTCGTAACCTTTAACGAATTTAGGAATTTCAATCGAGTACGAGGTAGGCGTGTAATCAGAAGTTGGTAATTTAACTTTGATATGCTGTGTCTTGGCTGAAGTTTGAGGTAATGAGAAGAATTTCAACTGTTGGACCTTATTCAGCAAGGTTTTAGCAACCTTATTCTTCGCATTCTTGTACACCGTGTTATTAATCAAAGCGACTTCACGTTCACTAGGGCTGAGTTTCTTAAAAGCCGCTGATGACATGGTACCAGATGATTGATAAATCAATGGCATGGTAGTAGTTGTATTATACAAACGTTGACTATTAGTGACATTGGAAGTGATTTCGTAATTAGCCGGTTCAGCAGTATTGTCATCAGTTAAGAAGACGTTTGACACTCCTAGTAAGTGTAAGAAGGTAGTTCGATAATCGGCGGTATTAACAGCATCATTTGGATTATTGGTATTGTTTTCTAAGGCTTTGCTGAGTGAATCAACGTATTTGTTTTGTAATGACCAATAGCTGTTGATGTTGAAGGTATTGGCTAAAATGGCCAAATTATCAGCCGGAGAATCACCAGTTAAATTCGATAATTGATTATCAATTGAAGAACGTCCCGTGGTTTCAGTTTCCTTGATGGCTTCTTCAAATGAATTTTGTGACGAGGTGAGTTGATGAGCCTGACTGGATGAAACTAGCATCGTGTCATCAATCGAATATTGATTGGCGTGGCGATCACGCATAATCACGATGGCATTAAATGAAACCAAAATGACTAGCGAAGCGGCAATCAGCTGTGCTTTATGTTTAAAATGAACTGGTAACTTGGCGAATAACAGGATGAAGATTGTGACAAAATAAATCGCAGCGACGCCACCTAAATCATAGGTAAAGGCAAAATTATCTGCCATGAACAGACTAATGACCGCTAGAATGCCATAACCAGTAAACCAATAGTAATCTCGGCGGTGCAGTGAATCCAAATCGTTAATCATGTAAATAGTCACAATCGCAATTGGAAACAAAAGCATCTGAGCCCAGCGATTGGAAGGTGACGAGCCTCCATTCATTAAGGCCGCTAAGGTTGGGAACATCAAAATCACAAAGCCCACAATAAAAGTGATATTAATGGCTAAATGTTCCTTGAAGCGCCGCAATGACCAAATGACTGCAATGATTCCTAACGTCAAAATTCCACCAGTCACCCAGTAAGGGCGGTTAGCGTTACTAATTGCGAGACCTGGTAAGGTGAAATAATAAGAGTACGGATAGAAGGTGAGTCCGTTGGCCAGTTCACTGGTGGCTCGCGCCGAACGCATTAATTGAACTAGTGAAGGTAGTAACAGCAGGGCACTTAAGCCCGCACCGACAACAACGGCACCAATTAATTTAAGATTTAAAACCAATTTGCGATATTTTTTCGTACTTATTAAGAGAATGAGCCAATAAATTATCATTCCGAGAGCCAACATAGCCCCCAAGTAAAAGTTATTGAATAACGCCCAGGCGACCGAGACAATCAACAAGATGTAACGTTGATGGTTTAACGCGTTATATAAGCCTAGGATTAGGAGAGGCAAAATGATTAGCGGATTGAGAAAGAAAGGATGTGCAAACGTGACGTACGCTGTATACCCGGAAAAAGTGTAGATAATCGATCCAATGACCAAGGCAAAGTGCTTTGAACCTGGTATCAAGCGCTTGGCCACGAAGATGAACGATAGGCCAATCAAAAACAGTCTGATCACAACCATCACTGAATAATAGGCGACCATTTGATCTTGGTGGAAGAAAATTGATGGGTACGTAAAGATATCGCCCATCACATAGTAAGCAAATGTCTGGATGGTATCAGTTCCCAGTCCAATGTTCCAATCCCATTGGCTCCACAGATGGTGGCTAAAGACCAGTCCTTTCAACATCTTTCGCCAATACACTAGTGCTGGATAATGTTGGGTAATTCCGTCTGAATTCCAAATCAAGGTCGAACCAGTGATTGGAACAATTGCGAAAATAAAGATGGCCAACACGATAAAGGCCACCGTATATTGCAGGTACAAATTTGTTTTAAGTCGTTGCATTAGAGCCATTGGAGGTCCTCAGTTCATTATTTTATACGTTTCAATGCTATTCATTTTAGCTCAAAAGATAGCTAAAGGTCAAAAATTGACCATATATTTAAGTTTTTGAAACGATTACCAATAAAATAAGAAATTAATAATGATTTTAGCAGGCAAAAGGGTTTACAATGGGCAATAAATCAAGTAGTATGTTAACTTACAGTTATAAAGGATCAATTACTGGGAGGTGATTACTGTGTTAGAAAGAACCAAAGAATTTATGCGTAAGAATGATATTAAGTATCGTAAAGAATACATTCGACCAATGATGACGACGCAACACGTTTACGTTTTCAAATTTGGCAAGCGTGAATTAAATAACCGGGTAATCATCCGATATTCCCATTCATGGACGGGTCGGTTAAAAATCATTGAAATTGATTTACGTTTACACAAACAACACCGACCACGTATCTTCAAAACTGAAGCGGAATTGGTTGATTACCTTGAGAGTCATTTACAATCGAATATCTTGAAGAATGTGGGGCATTCTCAAGCGGCCGAAGACAGTGAAGAAGATTTCATTGATGATGACGCTCCAAGCCAGAACAAATAATAGACATCTAATTTTGATTAAATTAAAATTGGGTGTTTTTTTGTATTTTAAGAGTGTGATTCTTTTCGGTAATCATTGAGTACTAGTGAAAAATTTCGAAGGATGCGCGTTAAGCATCTAAGAAATTTAAGACTAGACGGAGATGATTGAAATGAAGAACACGACTAGGATGCGCAAATTTAAATTATTGAGTTAAACTGAATGTTTTGATAGGTGGAACGCGTTTAGTCCAACTTGAGTGGAAGGATGCGGGTTAGGCATCTAAGAAATTTAAGGCTAGACGGAGATGATTGAAAAGAATCACACGACTAGGATACGCAAATTTAAATTATTGAGTTAAACTGAATGTTTTGATAGGTGGAACGCGTTTAGTCCAACTTAAGTAGAAGGATGCGGGTTAGGCATTTAAGAAATTTAAGGCTAGACGGAGATGATTGAAAAGAAAAGCACGACTATGAAGCGCAAATTTAAATTATTGAGTTAAACTGAATGCTTTGATAGATGGAACGCGTTTCTGCAAACCTGATTTAACAGTCAACTTGATTAATTATTTGTGAAAGTTGAGATAAACTTGAATAATAATCGATACAAGATATACAATTAGTGTCTATTAATCAACGGCAGATTTAAGTAAAATAGAGATATTCAAAATTTCTTCATAAATTTGTAGGATAATGTGATAGTTAAACTAACAGAAAAAGGGTGCACAAAATGGAATGGACACAAGTAACCGTCATTACTGAAAGCGAAGCAGTTGAAGCAGTGAGCTACATTTTAGATGATTCTGGTGCCACAGGGGTCAAAATTGAAGATTCCAAAGATTTTGATCATTTGAAGGCTGGCAAGTTTGGTGAAATTGTCGCTGCTGATTCAATTCCACATTTGAAGACTGGTGCACAAGTGACCGCCTATTTTCCACAAGATGTGTTTGTCCCTGAAATTTTACCAACGATTAAGCAACGCGTAGAACAATTACGTGAATTTGGGTTAAATCCAGGTTCTGGTCAAGTGGTGTCTGCGGCCGTTGATGATGAAGATTGGGCCACGGCTTGGAAGAAGTATTACAAGCCCGTCCGTATTACACATGACTTAACCGTTGTTCCGGAATGGATTGATTATGAAGTTGAACAACCAAATGAAAAATTGATTCATTTAGATCCAGGGATGGCCTTTGGCACTGGGACGCATCCAACTACGACCTTAATGTTACAAGCATTGGAAATGGAGATTCGTGGTGGTGAATCGGTGATTGACGTGGGAACTGGTTCTGGCGTTTTGAGTATTGCTGCACGCTTACTCGGTGCCGGCGAAGTTCAAGCGTATGATTTGGATCAAGTCGCTGTGGATTCTGCGCTTGAAAATATCAAATTAAATCCAGATGCCGCCCCAATTACCATTGGCGCCAATAGCTTATTGGATGGTATCCACACCCAAGTAGACTTGATTGTCGCTAATATTTTGGCCGAAATTATTGTGCCATTAGTGCCACAAGCATTTGAAAACTTGAAGCCGGGTGGAAAATTCCTGACTTCTGGCATTATTGCCGACAAGTTTGACTTGATTAAAACCACTTTAATTGAGAATGGCTTTGAAGTTCGAGAAACACTCAGAATTAAAGATTGGTATGGAATCATCGCTGTTAAACCATTACCCGATGAAGATTAATTCCGATAAAGGACAAGATTATGCAACGATATTTTTTATCTCAAGTGAATAAGCCGACGGAAGATTTGGAATTGCCCAAAGACATCGCCCACCATTTAACGACTGTCTTGCGAGCAGAGGTGAATACCAAGTTTGAAATCGTATTGGCCGATGAGCAAGTTTACTTAGCACATGTGACTCGCATCGATGATGTGCACACATTTGCTCAAATTGATCAGCAGCTTGACGTCAATGTTGAACTGCCCGTTAAGGTGACGATTGCCTCTGGCTTGCCGAAGGGTGACAAGGCGGAACTGATTACGCAAAAAGCGACCGAATTAGGGGCCACCAGAATCGTCTTCTTTGATACTGAACGCTCCGTTGCTAAATGGGCACCTGCTAAGCAAGCTCGCAAAATTGAACGATTACAAAAAATTGCCAGTGGAGCAGCCGAACAGTCGCATCGTCAAGTTATACCTGAAATTGTATACTACAACAATCTCAAACAACTACTTGAAAATGAATCTGCCGATGTTAAAATAGTTGCCTGGGAAGAATCTGCTAAACAAGGTGAACAAGCCCAACTCGTCCAATCTTTGGAGCAATTGGCCACGGGTCAAACTTTACTCACGATTTTTGGCTCTGAAGGGGGACTTTCCGAAGCTGAAGTTGAAATTATGAGTCAATATCAGGTGGTCCCTGCCGGGTTAGGGCCACGTATTTTAAGAACAGAAACTGCGCCACTTTATGTGTTGTCTGCAATTTCGTATCATTTTGAATTGGAGAAATAATTATTTATGAAGAAGTTATCTGTAAGAAAACCATCAATTAATTTGGGCAACTTTGATCTGACCATCATCGTCCATGCGGTTTTGATTGGAATTATCACACCCTTATTAACTGAATATATGCCCATCGTAAAAGTGCGCTTAATCGGGGTACCAATCCTGTTAATGCTGATTAATTTTATTTATGCGGCCATTTTAGGATTGTGGATCCAAAAACATGAAAGTAATGGATTACAAATTTTAATTTTTCCATTGGTGTTTTCTATTCTGGCATACCTGATTTTACCTAAATATATGTATTACTTTGGCCCAATTTACTTACTAATTTCATATCTTGCCTGGTCAATGAGCCGACCAAAAGAGTAACCCAACAAGCCCAATTCGTTGAGGGCTTTTTTTACATTCTGATAAATTTTAATTAACATTCATTGAAGTTCACATTTGTACCGTAAAAAGGTATAATTATAGAAATTTACATTGATAATAATGAAAGCAAGTTGGTGGCAAATGGCACATGAACAAAATATGACACATGCAGATGTCATAAAAATTGTAAAAACTTATATGAATCCTGAACACGTTGAAATCGTTGAACGGGCTCATCATTTTGCGGAAACAGCACATAATGGACAAGTACGACAATCGGGTGAACCATATATCGTTCATCCTATTCAAGTGGCGGGAATTTTAGCTAATTTACATATGGACCCAGAAACCGTAGCTGCTGGATACATGCACGATTTAGTTGAAGATACCGGTGTCACGATTGAAGACATCCGGATTTTATTTAGTGATGACGTGGCTCTGATTGTTGATGGGGACACTAAACTAAGTAAAATCAAATATAAATCGACTAAAGAACAAATGACCGAAAACCATCGAAAGTTATTGCTGTCAATGTCTAAAGATATTCGGGTGATGATTGTTAAGCTCGCCGATCGGTTGCATAATATGCGGACGTTGCAGCATTTACGTCCCGACAAACAACGACGAATTGCTAATGAAACGCTTGAAATCTACGCGCCAATCGCTGACCGGTTAGGTATCAGTACGATTAAATGGGAATTGGAAGATTTATCGTTACGTTATCTCAATCCTCAACAATATTACCGGATTGTTCATTTAATGAACTCTCGTCGTGATCAACGAATTGATTATATTGAAGATGCCATTAAAGAAATTCAAGGTGCAATTGAAGATCTTGATTTAGGACCAGGAACCAAAATCTATGGTCGGCCTAAGCATATTTATTCGGTTTATTGGAAGATGGTTTCTCAACACAAACAGTTCAGTCAAATCTATGATTTATTAGCCATTCGGGTCGTCGTGGATTCAATTAAGGATTGTTATGCCGTTCTTGGTGCCATTCATACTCGTTGGACACCGATGCCTGGTCGTTTCAAAGATTATATTGCGATGCCAAAGGTCAATGGCTATCAATCATTGCATACCACGGTCGTTGGTCCTGAAGGCCGTCCGTTGGAAGTTCAAATTCGAACCCACGAAATGCACGAAGTTGCTGAATTTGGGGTTGCGGCTCACTGGGCCTACAAAGAAGGCAAAACTTCTGGTGTGAAATCCAATGAGTCTGACAAAAAATTGAACATTTTCAAAGAAATTTTAGAACTTCAAAGTGAAACTTCGAATGCCGATGAATTCATGCAAGGTGTTCAAGGTGATATCTTTACCGATCGCGTGTACGCATTTACGCCCAAAGGTGATGTGTTTGAATTGCCTAAAGGAGCTGGTCCCTTGGACATGGCTTACACGATCCACACTGAAGTCGGGAACAAGACGACCGGTGCTAAGGTCAATGGCAAAATTGTGCCACTCGATTACGAGATTCAAACTGGTGATATTGTTGATATTTTAACTTCACAATCTTCATCTGGTCCTAGTCGTGATTGGGCAAACCTAGTTTATACTCGTCGCGCTCGGAATAAGATTAAACAATTCTTCCGTCAAGCTGACCGTGAAAAGAACATTTTGAACGGTAAAGAAATGATTGAACATCAATTACGTGATGATGGTTTCAATCCAAAAGAGATTGTCACACCAGATAAATCGAGTGAAATCTCCACCAAGTTACATTACAGCTCCAGTGATGATATGTTTGCGGCAATTGGCTTTGGGGATGTTCAACCTAAAGGGGTTGCCAACCGTTTCTCACAAGATGCACGTAAACAACAGGAAAGTGATCGTCAGCGTCAAGCTGAAAAGGAATTGCTTGAAGACCACAAGACACTGTCAGATGAAAAAGAAGTTTCTCATACCGAAAAGAAAAAGCGGACCGCTCAAGGTGGCGTAATTATCGAAGGTGTGGATAATCTGTTGGTTCGTTTGAGTCACTGTTGTAGTCCAATTCCCGGGGATGAGATTGAAGGATATATTACCAAAGGACGTGGAGTCTCAGTTCATCGCGTCGATTGTCCGAATATCAAAGCCGCCGAAGAACACGGTGAACGGTTAATTGCTGTTTCATGGGAAAACCCAGACGGTGATAACTCCAACTATAGTGCGGATCTGGAAGTTCAAGGTTATAACCGGAATGGTTTGTTGAACGATGTCTTAAAAACAATTAACAATAGTACAAAATATTTGAACTCTGTGAATGGAAAAGTTGATCACGATAAGATGGTTACCATCAGTGCTTCATTTGGTGTTCGCAATCGTGAACATTTGGAACGCATCATTGACAACTTGAAGAATATTCCTGATGTTTATGTTATTAAGCGGGCTATTCACTAAGTGATTGAAACGTGTAAAGATTTAGATAGATGTACCAAGACATCTTGTGTGAGTAAACCATTGCTTGCATGAGATGTTTCTGGTTATACATATGTTAAATATTTTCTAGGAGGCACCACATGCGAGTTGTATTGCAAAAAGTTAACCACGCGAAAGTCACGATTGAAAACGAAGTGGTGGGTTCTATCAAGCAAGGATTTATGTTATTAGTTGGGATTGCACCTGATGATACAGAAGAAAACTTGGATTACTTAGTTCATAAAATTGTGAACGTTCGAATTTTTGAAGATGCTGATGGAAAAATGAACCTTGGTTTAAACGATGTTGATGGTGAGATTTTATCAATTTCACAATTTACTTTGTACGCTGATACCAAAAAGGGCAATCGTCCTGGCTTCTCAAATGCAGCTGGTCCAGATATTGCTGAACCGTTATATAACAAATTTAATGAAAAGCTTCGCGCTGAAGGCATTCATGTTGAAACTGGTCATTTTGGAGCTGAAATGCAAGTTGAACTAGAAAATGATGGTCCAACAACGATTTGGTATGAGAAATAATAAGTGCGAACGACATTGCTCAGCTACTGAGTACTAACAAAGTTCAAAGAATGATTTCGAATTATGAAATCGAGTTGAACAAAGTTAGACGGAAGTGGCTAATGGAGAGAGCCGTTAAAAAAAGCGCAAATCGGTGTGAATTGAGAAGCCGTTACAAAATAAGTGCGAGCGACATTGTCCAGCTACCGAGTACTAACAAAGTTCAACGAATGATTTCGAATTATTAAATCGAGTTGAACAAAGTTAGACGGAGGAAGCTAATGGAGAGAGCCGTTAAAATAAGTGCTAACGACATTGTCCAGCTACTGAGCACCGACAAATTTTTAATTAAGTATTTTTATCAAAATGGAGGGTTTCAGATGTATAGAAATTTCTTTTGGGATTTAGATGGCACGTTATATGATACTTATCCGCAAATGGTAGATTCATTCAACCAAATGCTGGAACACTTTAACGTACCTGCGCAAAAGCGTCGTAGTTATGAAATTATGCGTCAAGATACCTTGGGTAATGCCTTTGTGATTTTTGCTAAAGAAAATAATTTAGATATTAATGCAATGGAAGCAATCTACTACCCAATTGAAAAACAATATACTCATCCCAATATGGCTGAGGGTACACGAGAAGTTTTACAAGCCGTCATTGATCACGGTGGGAAGAATTACTTATTAACTCATCGTAATCGGACTGGCTTAAACTTTATGAAATTAGACGGACTATTGAATATGTTCAGCGATTTTGTCACGGCGGATGATCCATTTCCAAAGAAGCCAGATCCAACTTCACTAAATCATTTAATTGATACTAATTTAGTACCTAGAGAGGATGCAGTGATGGTCGGTGACCGGGATATGGATATCAATGCTGCTCATAATGCTGGTATTGAAGGTATTTTATTTGATCCAGATGACCTAATAGAAACCAAAGCCAATCCAAATCATCGTGTTCACACGATGAAAGAAATTGAACAATGGATTAAATAAACAAAAATGCACCGAGAATAAAAATTCTCAGTGCATTTTTTAATACTGACTTAAGATTCTATCAACAGAACCGCCATAGGTTTCGCCAAATAGTACAAGATGAAATCCTAGATAATAGAATTGATACCAAGGTAATCGTTCTTGGAAACCAGGTTCCAGTGGATATTCTTGATTATAGGAATCGTAAAAATCTTGGTCAAAGCCACCAAAAATAGTGGTCATTGCCAAATCATATTCGCGGTCACCATAGAGTGCGTCAGGATCAATCAGAGTGGGAGTGCCATCTGCTTCAAACATGTAATTGCCAGACCATAAGTCTCCATGCAATAAGCTAGGCACCACATCATGCGTTTGATAGTAATCCACAAACGCCGCTCTCATCTTGTCAAATCCAGCTTGCCGAGTTGCATTCCAGACGTGTTTTTCTTTGGCCAAACGGGCGACCATATCAAGTCGTTGCTCACTATAAAATTTCGCCCATGAAGTTTGCCATTGATTGTTTTTGACCACTGCTTTTGATTGGTGGTTATAGTCAAAGCCAAATTTATCATTGTGAACTAGGTGCATCTTAGCGACGGCACTGCCCAAGTCTGATTGAAAACCATCCCCAGAATTAATCCAGTTCAATAGTAAATAAGCATCGCCATCAATTTGACCTTGAGCAATCGGGGTAGGAACGTTGACCACTTTGCCAATCGCTTCGAGGCCCGCTTTTTCATGATCAAAATAATCAGCCGTTTTGTTTGGTTGAACTTTCAAAAAATATTCATGGTCTGTTGTATCGATTTTATAGGCATCATTAATATCGCCACCGCTGACGGCACGATAGTCGATGATATTTGTAATTGGCAATTGCGCTAACCAGTCTTGATTCATCAAATCACCTTCGTTAGTTTTATGTAGTTGGAAACACCCACATAATAACACTCAAGACCAAAATAAAAAAGCATCGCTAGGATGCTTTAATTATTGAAGTAAGTTTGTAAACCTTTGACCACTTTGCTGGCCACTTTGACCTGATAAGTTTTACTCTTAATTTTTTTGAAATCTTTGGTTTCGTTGATATATCCCATCTCACACAATACGGCGGGACGTGAATTATAACGAATCACGTAGAAATTACCAAATTGGATCCCTCGGTTGGTGAGTGCCAAACCATCAAATTGGGCATTTAGAGCTTTTGCTAACTGTTTTGAAGCCCCATTATGATAGTAATAAGTCGTTAAACCACTGGCAGTGTTGCGTTCTGGTGAAGAATCAAAGTGGAAACTGATAAAGGCATCAGCCGAAACTTTATTGGAGGTTGCTGCAATCTTTTTCAGACTGACATACTTGTCGGTATCACGAATCATAATGACATGTGCACCTTGGGCCCGGAGTTGTGTTGCGACCGCCTTGGCCATTTGGAGCGTGTAAGTTTTTTCCATATACTTGGTTTTGGTACTGTCCTTATACTCGGCTCCAGAATCAGAACCGCCATGACCAGCGTCAATTACGATGGTAGCTTCCGACAGGTTCGAGGCTTTCTTGAGGTTATCTTCGCGATTGACTAACCAGCTGGCTACCCAGCCAAATTTGTGATCGTTAATCCGGACCTTGTACCAATTATCTTTTTCATCTAAGACGTTAAAGCGCGTCTTCTTATCTACTTTTTCGAGTGATTTGTATTTCAAACCAGGACCTGAGCGCACGTTGACGTCTTGGACGCTCACGACAATTGTTTTTTGGCGAGTCAGGCTAAAAACTAAGCCTAATGCTACAACAATGAAGGCGATGGTGAGAATAATTTGTCGTTTAGTTGGACGATAATTCTTCATTTACATGGTGCTCCTTAAGACGAGAGACATTTAATAGTATTTGATAAGTGTATGGATATTATTTCACAAAATCAAGGAAATTATTAAAATGGTCTGAAAATATTAGGTGATTGATTAAAACTCATAGTATATATTATACCGAAAATCGCCTCACAAACCAGATTTAAATCAATCAATAGATGCAATTTTACAAAAATGGAAACCATATTGACTTTACTAGTCAGTTTGAGTATCCTTATTAGGTAAGTTAAATATGAAATGCCGATGATAAAGAGGGCACGGTTCAATTGATTGAAAGAGAGCAAAGCGTAGGTGAGAGCTTTGCATTCAAATGACCGAGTTGACACTTTGGAGGTTGGAAGAAATTCCCGTCGCAAGACGTTATTAAATAGTGACTCTAAGGTGGTACCGTGCGAACAAAGCACCCTTGTAAATTTTACAGGGGTGCTTTTTATTCGTTTTCAGTGATAACTTAGACGAATTTAGGAGGAAAAAGCATATATGCGTTATCAACGTCCCAAAGGAACTGCTGATATTTTACCCGGACAATCTGAAACGTGGCACTTCGTTGAAGAAACGGCTCGTTTATTGTTTGGCGATTATCGCTATAACGAAATAAGAACACCATTGTTTGAAAGTTTTGACGTGTTTGCCAGATCAGCTGGTGATACATCTGACGTGGTGACAAAAGAAATGTATGATTTTCACGATAAGGGTGACCGCCACGTAGCCTTGCGTCCAGAAGGAACGGCTGGGGTGGTTCGTGCTTACGTTGAAAATAAATTATATGGACCAGAATTTGCGAAACCATATAAGGCGTTTTATATTGGACCAATGTTCCGGTATGAACGTCCGCAATCAGGCCGTCAGCGTCAATTCCATCAAGTTGGGGTGGAAGCGTTCGGTAGTGATAGCCCAGCCTTAGATGTTGAAGTAATCGCGATGGCAATTCAATTCTTTGAAACGTTAGGTTTAAAGGGATTGCGCGTGGCGGTTAATTCACTCGGGGATGCGGAAAGTCGAGCTAATTATCGACAAGCATTGATTGACTATTTGAAACCACATTTTGATGAATTGAGTGACGATTCTAAGGAACGACTAGAAAAGAACCCATTGCGAGTGCTGGATAGTAAAGATCCGAAAGATCAACAATTTGTTGAAGATGCACCATCAATTTTGGATTACTTAACTGATGATGCCCAAGACCATTTTGATGAAGTTAAAGCACTGTTAACTGAATTGAATATCGACTTTGATATTGACGAGACGATGGTTCGTGGTTTGGATTACTATAATCACACTATTTTCGAAATCATGATTGAATCCGAAGCCTTTGGTAAAGGATTTACCACTGTTTGTGGTGGTGGCCGTTATAGTGGCTTGGTTAAAGAATTTGGTGGACCAGCTGATGTTTCTGGTGTTGGTTTTGGAATTGGCCTGGAACGGTTGATTTTGTTACTTGAAAGCGAAGGGGTTCAAATTCCTACTGCCAATGACTTAGATGTGTACGTGGTTGGAATTGGTGAAGAAACGAGTCATGAAACCTTGAAACTCGTCCAAGCCATTCGTGGTTTTGGTTTTTCCGCTGATCGTGATTTCTTAGACCGGAAACCAAAAGCACAGTTCAAGAGTGCTGACCGTGAGCATGCCCAATTTGTCATGACACTGGGACAAAATGAATTGGACAATGGCACCGTTAATTTCAAATCAATGGCGACTGGTGAAGAAGAGTCAGTTCGCTTAGCAGATGTATATGAAGATTTCCCACAAATTTATGATCAACATTTTGAGGAGTAGAAGATATGAGAAGAACTAGTTATGCTGGCCTTGTCGATGAAAAATTCGTTGGCCAAGACGTTGTTTTAAAAGGATGGGTCCAAAAACGTCGTGATTTAGGTGGATTGATTTTTATCGATTTACGTGATCGAGAAGGAATCGTGCAATTAGTATTTAGTCAAGAATTTGGCGCAGATGCTTGGGCCGTAGCCGATAAATTACGGAATGAATATGTAATTGAAGTCGAAGGGGTCGTTAAGAATCGTGCTGAACGTGAAATTAACCCTAAGATGAAAACTGGTAAGGTTGAAGTTGAAATTCACAAGGCTACTTTATTAGCTGCTGCTAAAAACCCTCCATTTTATATTGAAGACGACATTAACGTTTCAGACGAATTACGTTTGGAATATCGTTATTTAGATTTACGTCGTCCAGAAATGCAAAAGAATTTAAAGATTCGCGCTGCTATTTCTCGTGCTACTCATAGTTACTTTGATAACCATGACTTCTTGGAAATCGAAACGCCTCAATTGGCTGCTTCATCTCCAGAAGGTGCGCGTGATTATTTGGTGCCATCACGTGTCTATCCGGGTCATTTTTATGCCTTGCCACAATCACCACAATTGTTTAAACAACTATTGATGGGTGCCGGCTATGACCGTTACTATCAAATTGCTCGTTGTTTCCGTGATGAAGATTTGCGTGGTGACCGTCAACCTGAATTTACTCAAATTGACGTTGAAACCAGTTTCTTATCAATTCCTGAAATTCAAGAATTGACTGAAGGGCTCTTGAAGAAAGTAATGAAGGATGCAGTTGACGTTGAAGTTGGCTCAATTCCACAAATTACTTGGCAAGAATCAATGGACCGCTTTGGTACTGATAAGCCCGATATTCGTTTCGGCATGGAATTACAAGACATTTCAGATGTTGTTAAAGATATCGACTTTAAGGTCTTTAATAATGCCATTGAAAATGGTGGCTTTGTTAAAGCTATCGTTGTACCTGGTGGGGCTGAAAAGTATTCACGTAAAGACTTGGACAAGAAGACTCAATACATCGAACGTTTCGGTGCAAAGGGAATGGCTTGGATCAAGATTACGGCAGACGGCTTTACTGGACCAGTTGGTAAATTCTTGAAGGTTAAGGAAACTGAAATTTCTGAAGCCCTTGGTGCCAAAGAAGGCGACTTGATTTTGTTTGCTGCTGATAACTTTAAGATTGTTTCTGATACCTTGGGTTACTTACGTAATTCAATTGGTTCAGAAATGGGGATGATTGACGAATCTCAATTTGCCTTTATCTGGGTTGTTGACTGGCCATTGTTTGAATATGATGAAGGAATCAAACGTTGGATTTCTGCTCACCATCCATTCACGATGCCAAATGAAGAAGATCTTCATTATCTTGACGAAGGTGAAGATCCACATAAGGCTCACGCTCAAAGTTATGACATTGTCTTAAATGGTTACGAACTAGGGGGCGGTTCAATCCGTATCCATACTCGTGAAGTTCAAGAAAAAATGTTGAAAGCCTTAGGATTTACTCCTGAACGGGCCGAAAAAGCCTTTGGTTATCTCTTAAAAGCATTGGAAATGGGCTTTCCACCTCATGGTGGTCTAGCAATCGGATTAGACCGTTTTGCAATGTTACTTGCTAAATGTTCAAACATCCGAGATGTGATTGCTTTCCCTAAGAATTCAAAAGCAACTGAACCAATGACGAAAGCTCCAACAACAGTTTCTGATCAACAATTAACTGATTTAGGACTATTCGTGAGCCCAAACGTCGAAGAATAAGTTCGATTCAATAATGCTATATAAATTAGCAGACCATTATCGCTATATGTGATAATGGTCTTTTTGCGTCTTTAGACTTGGTTGAGCACGTCAAGTGTGCGAAACAAAAAACCACCTGCTATGCGGGTGGAGAGCAAATG
>NZ_BJEB01000039.1 GCF_005405445.1 Paucilactobacillus nenjiangensis | reverse complement strand
TTAAAGGGACTTTGGAGTGTTTTTCCAAAGTCCCTTTATTTTTTATAGTCTGGAATTAGTTTTTTCCCAGCCACTTTATTTACCCAATTTTGTGTTTTCTTGACTAATTTGCTGTGTTAATCGATCATTTTGGAGAACTTCATTAACCGCTTTAGCAATAATAATTTGCTTCTTCGCTTCTTTTATTTTGCCTAACGCATGATTCCCTAAAGCTAAAGATAGATAAATTTCATCAAGAGCCAATAATAAACCATGTTCTCGGCATGCTGTTAAAGCATCTGTCGCAGCTTCTAAACTAATTAGAATTTGATTTGACTCCAAAGCTAATTTGGATAAATTGACATTAACATAAATATATTGTTGAATACTTCCACCGAGTTGTTCATCCTTGACCATCGTTTGAGCTTGAATCGCTAATTGACCAGCCAGCTTTTCATTTTTTTGGGCTAAATAAACTTTGCCCATTTCGATAGTGGTCAGAACTTTGTACATATTAGTTTCTTGTTCAGCAAATTCTTGAATTGAGAGCTGAAAGTTGAACATCGCTTCATTCAGATCTTGACTGACTTGCAATTGAATCACACCAATAAAGTAATAATATCTTTGTTTATCAAACGAAGTCCTAATTTGTTTAATTCTAATTTGATTTAATTCTCGTTCGGCCGCTTCATAATCTTGTTCCAGTAAATGTTGATTAATTTGACTAAAAATATCTCCTAAGTTTCGATTATCTTCGGTCACTAAATCTTCGACTTGAATCCCTAAACTCTCACAAATAGCAAAAAGGATTGGCATACCGGGTAGTTTATTTTTATTTTCCATCAAACTAACAGTCGCCTGTGTGCAAATATCCTTCGCTAAGTCTGCTTGAGACATCTCTTTTTTTTGACGGTATTCTTTTAATTTTGATCCGCGAAGTTCCATATTTTCAATTCCTTAACTCAGATTAATTGCCAAATAATATTTTTTGCCTGTTCACTAATAAGATTAATTTTCTCATGAAGTACCTTTTTTATCAAACTACTTCGATCTGTAATAATACCATCAACCCCAAGTGCCACCATCCTTCGAGCTACGACCGGTTGATCAACCGTCCAGACATATACTTTTTTATTTTCCCGATGGGCTTGATTGACGATTGTTCGATTAATTGTACGAGAATCCAGCGAATAAAACGAGATGCCATTCGTTGGCAACTTAGTTAAAACAAATGGCCGGATTAAACCTACTTTCAAAGAAGGATTATCCAACTTCAGATTTTCAATTAACTCACCATCAATTGAATGAACCATCGACTTAGACCGCATTAACTGCGTTCCATAGAGCTGATTGAATCTTCGGGCAACTTGTTGTGGATTGATATCTTGTGGCTTCAATTCAATAATTAACTGGTTCTTTTGTTGATTGGCAACTTTAAAATATTGATCAAAAGAAGATAAGTTAGTTACATAGCCATTTTCGTGTAATTTAACCTTCTGTAAAGCAGCAAAATCATCAGTCGCAACCGCCTGTTTTTTATCAGCCAAATGTTTGAGATTTGGATCATGTAACAGCACAAATTGATTATCTTCGCTCATCTGAATGTCCATTTCAATATAGGTGGTTTGCTGACCTGTTTTTTTCAAACTTTGTGTTGAATTTTGCACGCCATTTCGATTATCCACACCCCGATGAGCAATCACAGTTGGATAGCGATTATTGGTACTATTTGGTAAGTTAATACCGAGCACAACTGTGCCAATCAATACTAACAAGGTTAAGGCCGGCCACCATTTAAAACGCTGAGTTTCTTTTGGCTGGTTTGCAACACTAAAATGAAAATACATCACGGTACTCAATAACGAGGCCACCAATAGCATCCCCACAATGATTACGCTCACTCCATATACCAGATCTGACAGCCATTGTATCTTAATGTTGATTACCAACAAGCCAATCAAACATAGCCCCAATAAAATACCAGTCAGCAGTGGTTTCCAAAAATTATTAGTCGAGTTTAACGACTTGATTCGCGAATATTTCCACCAAATTAAACCGAGCACCAAATAAATGATTGCCATCGGAATGACAACTGCCACTCGGTGCAAATTAACAACTCTTAAAATTGTTTCTGGAAAAGTAAAATGTGCTGCCAAATAGCCTGATAACCCTAACCCGCCTAAAGGCAACATTAAGGCCCAGGCCAGGCTCATGATTACGAACGACTTTTTCCAGGAAGTAATTGTCGTATTTATGGCGACCCACTTTGAGATAATTAGTAATTCAAAAAGAAAGGCCGCTAAGATTCCGCCCCAGAAAATGTCGTAAAATACCAACGTACTATTAATTAATAATATCAACCAGATTATGCTGGTCAGTTCTCGCCATCTCAAATCATTTCCCCCACTAAAAAAACACCTACAATACTATTGTATTGCAAGTGTTTTGGAGTTTCAATCTACTACATCAGTATTATATTTTTTCTGACCTACCCGTTCGTCTCCCAAAGCTTGGAAGTCATAATGAATTTTATTATTTCGTTCAAATTCTGCCAAACCATATTCAATGATTTGGTCGATTAATTCAGAGTAGCTAATGCCAGATACTTCCCACATTTGTGGATACAAACTGATGTTAGTGAAGCCAGGCAATGTGTTAGGTTCACCCAAATAAGGAACATCATTCTTATCAACTAGAAAATCCATCCGAGTTAACCCTTTGAGCCCGAGAGCAACAAAGGCATCAATCGCCATTTTGGTAATTTCCTTGGTCAATTTATCTGACAATACCACTGGTAGTTCAAAAACAACCCCACTAGCATCAACAAATTTATTTTGATAATCATAGAAGGTATCACTGGCGGGAACCCGCACTGCACCTAATTTAGATGCTCGAGGGATTTCATTACCCAAAATTGAAATTTCAATTTCTTGAGGTTGTTCAATTGTTTCTTCAATCAAAATCTTAAAATCATAACGCAGCGCATCTTCGAGTCCTTCATTATATGATGCAGCATCGTTAGCCTTATGAATACCAACTGAAGAACCTTGATTAGCTGGTTTAATGAAAACTGAGTTACCTAATTTGGCACTGATATAGTCCCAAGTCATCGTATCCCGATTCTCGGGAGTGACCAAAATGTACTTCGTATTGCGAACACCGGCTTGATTCAAAATCCGTTTAGTCATGTCCTTATCAAATGAGACAGCTGACGCCATCACACCAGAGCCAATGTAAGGCTTACGGAGCAACTTGAACAATCCTTGGATCGTACCATCTTCACCCAAATTACCATGGATAACCGGATAAAATAAATCAATATCCTTTACTTCTTGAAAAGCTTTGATTGGTGCCAATGGATCTGACATATCAATCTTAGGATACTCCTCAGCAATAATATCGTCTTCAGGAACCCCATCAAAGATTTTCTTTGATGCTTCGTGTCCCAACAAGATACCATCTTTGGTGAACATAAATAGACTCACGTCGTATTTATTTTTGTCCATGGCATCGTATATATTGTGTGCTGAACGTTTTGAAACATCATGTTCAGACGAGTTACCGCCAAACAGCAAAGCAATGTGTAACTTATTTCCGTTTTGCATAATTTTTCACACCTATTCTGTCGTTTTATAGAACCTTAAGTGTATCATGAAAAATATTATTTGTCGTAATTTGGCATAAACTCTAATAAATCTTTAATAATTTTATGAGAAGAAGTTTTCTCCAGTGGCCACATATTTCATTATTTCTTCAGGAAAATCATCTCGAACTAAAATAGTTTGCATTAAGCGACCGTGATTAAAGATTAAATTCCAATCCGACTCTGTTTGTGGTTGAAATTTGGTCATTAAATAGCTTCTCCACGATTTTAACTGGAGTAATAGGTAATTACTGTAAAGTTCATTTTTATTCGCTAGAGACGATAAGAATGCGACAATTCGTTGTGGCTCGCCAAAAATAACTGGAGTATCCAAGCGCTTGTATCGTTCAATTAGGACGGTCATTAAAAATAACTTGTCTGCTCGTGATAAATCATCTCGTTTACATAGTTCATCAATCACGTTCCCAATATGGGTGAAAGCATGTGCCCACCCATTAGACTTGATAAAGCCACGTGTATCAGTTTCCAAAACCATATAAGTAGCAAATTGAATGACAAAATCATTTAAGCGATTGCTATCTAAGAAGAAGTATCCGGCTTGATCGCCATACAACACTGTCGACAGCAATAATAAGCTAAACGACCGTTTAAAAATTGCGTTATTTTTTGGTTCTAAAATATGTGCAAACATCACTTCGTCTTGAGATAAGTAGTTAAAAGACAGCGAGAGTTGTTCTTTTGAAAGTACTTGGAATTCCAGCAATTCACTGAAAAAGAAATAGACCCCTTTGTCGCGGACATTGGGATTAGTTGAGCCAATATGACTGAGCATTAACACCAAATCTTCATCAGAAATGTCGGTTAACTGTTGTTCATGATTTTGTTCACGTAGTCCATTTAATGTATCTAAAAATTCATCGTCATCCGTAGCCAAATTAACTTTTGTTAATCGAACTTTTTTTACATTATCAATGATTGTCCCTACTTCAGTTCCCAAGGATTGATAGATTTTCCCATCATTCACTTTTTTGCGTAGTTCGGTTAATTGTTTTTTTACTGTATCAATTTGTGTCATACCGATTCATTCCCCCATCGTCTACATTTATACATTAATACTATCATAACAATTGAATAGCTGGGAAATTATCCATCCGGCTCAAATCAGTCGTTATTTAAAGTTTTCATTTTAAGCTCTCATGATACCACTGATTAGTAAAAACGTTCATTAATGATGACAACCAAAAAAACACTATCAACATAAACCCATGTGGGTCAACGTCAATAGTGATTTGTGATCTCAAAATATGATTCTAAGTTACAGAAATTTTATTTTCCGTTAGGATAAACAGGGACAACTGCGCCCTTATATTCTTTTTGAATCCATTGTTGAGTACTCTTTGATTGGAGTACTTTCATCAACTTCTTGATTGCTGGTTTATCAGTGTCGCCTTTACGAACGGCCACGATATTAGCATATGGTGATGAGTTCTTTTCAAGGGCAATAGCTTTCTTAGTTGGGTTAATTCCAGCTTGTTCAGCATAATTGGCATTGATGACAACTGCATCGCCTTCTTTTTGTTGATAGAATTTAGGCATTAATTTAGGTTCAAGATCAGTCTTAAATTTAAGATTCTTACTATTTGTAGCGATATCATCAAAAGTAGCAGTCGTAATATCAGTACCTGACTTGATTGTAATTAAACCAGCATCCTTAAGGATAGTCAGCACACGACCATAATCAGCAACGTTGTTACTTACAAGAATGGTTGCTCCATCAGGAAGATCCTTCAAACTCTTATATTTTTGTGAGTAAACACCGATTGGTTCAAGATGAACTTTACCGGCACTAACCAAAGTACCATTATTCTTCTTGTTCCAGTTATTCAAGAAAGGTGTGTGTTGGAAGTAGTTCGCATCCAAGCTCTTATTTGCCAAGCTCTTGTTAGGTAAAACGTAATCTTGGAATACTTTGACTTTTAAGTTGATTCCTTCTTTTTTCAATTGTGGCTTCACGTGTTTCAAAATTTGGGCATGAGGTACATTAGATGCTCCAACTGTTAAAGTAGTTTCCTTGGTTGATTTTCCACAACCGACTAATAATAATGCGACAGCAATAATGCTGGCAAAACCTGCAATCCATTTTTTCATATGCTATTTCCTCCAAAGTTTGTTTTATCTTTTATCAATGCGTTTCACTGCAAAATCACCAATCAATTGGAAAGCAAAAACAATAATCACGATAATGACCGTGGCTGTAAGAGTTACAGCATTGTTATTTGCTTGGAACCCGTCTAAGTAGGCAGTATTCCCTAATCCACCAGCACCAATGGCACCAGCCATGGCTGTATAACCAATTAATGAAATTGCGGTAACGGTAATCCCTGAAACTAAAGCTGGTAAACTTTCAGGTAGTAAAACTTTAAAAATAATTTGTGCTTTTGTAGCTCCCATTGCCTCAGATGCTTCTAACACTCCATGGTCAATTTCGTGAAATGCAATTTCGACCAAGCGAGCATAGAACGGAGCAGCTGAAATAATCAATGATGGCAAAGCAGCCTTAGCACCAATAATCGTACCCATGATAATTTGTGTTGCTGGTAGTAATAATACAATCAAGATGATAAATGGGATTGAACGGAAAATATTGACAAATGCTGAAACAATCCAATTTAATGCTTTGATTAAAAATGCGTCACTGTTAGTAGTTTCGAATAACAGCAATCCTAGGAGAAAACCAAGAATGGCAACGACAATTATTGACACAACTGTCATCCAAACGGTTTCCCAGGTAGCGATGCCCATTGAAGGCCAATCAACATTACTAAACTTAAAATATGAACCAATTCCTGTATCAACCACGTTCAATCACCTCGGTTTCAACTCGCAAAGTTTGAAGATACGATAACGTACCGTCGATACTCTGCTGATTATCACTCAACAATTGAATGTACAATGATCCAAGTGCGCCATCTTGAGTTTGATGAATATTTCCTTCAATAATGTTTAAGTCAACATCATCAAATTGGCGAAGTGTTTCGGAAACAATTGGCAGTGAAGCCTGTTCACCATGAAAGGTCAATTTAACAATTTTCCCTTGTGGATATTTTTTCAGAAGCTCTTCAACCGCTGTATTGGTATCACCTGCGCTGCCCGAATCAGTTTCTTGGTTCACAAACCGCTTAGTAATTGTTTGCTGTGGATTCTTGAAGACATCAAGCACTGGTCCTTGTTCGACGATTTCACCTGAATCAAGCACAGCTACATGATCACAAATCTTACGAATCACGTGCATCTCATGAGTAATCACTACAACAGTTAAATTGAGTTGCTTATTAATATCTAGCAACAAATCTAAAACTTCATCGGTTGTTTGTGGATCAAGTGCGCTAGTAGCTTCATCAGATAGTAAGATTTCTGGATCATTGGACAATGCTCTCGCAATCCCGACCCGCTGTTTTTGTCCACCTGATAATTCTGATGGATAGGCATTCTCACGACCACTCAAGCCAACCAGTTCAACCAGTTTCATTGCCTTTTCTTTCCGCTGCGCCTTAGGAACTTTGGCGATTTCCAATGGAAATTCGATATTTTCCAACACAGTTCGTGACCATAACAAGTTAAAATGTTGGAAAATCATGCCAATTTTTAACCGTTGATCTCTTAATTCTTTTCCTTTAAGTGCACTAATTTCAGAACCATTTACAGTTACTGAACCAGTTGTCGGTGATTCAAGACCATTCAACATCCGAATAATTGTACTTTTACCGGCACCAGAGTAACCAACAATTCCGTATATTTTACCATCTGGAATTACTAAGTTTACATCCTTCACTGCATGGACGGTTCCAACTTTTGCATCAAATGTTTTCGAAACATCTTTAAATTCAATCACCTAGACATCACCTCCTATAAAATTGGTAAAAAAAAGCTTTCCATTCACTATTAAACATAATTGTTTAATAGGACGGAAAGCTTGATTTGCTTTGCGTGATACCACCTAACTTCTCAGTAACTTCGCAGCTACTGACTCAATGAGTATTACTACTCATGTGCGTTAATGGGCACCACCATCACAAATTCATTATCTACCGATGACTTATTTGTAAATTAATATTCGAAGACCATCTTCCGCTTTACTTCATTACTCCTTTTCACTTAAGGGAGCTCTCTGTGTATCAAGTTAAAAACGTACTCATCTTTTCAAATTAATTTTTAATAATTAACAATGCAGTAATTATACTTAACATTCATTCAAACTGTCAAGACATAACCTAATTAATTAAACTTCTTTGACTTCAGCAATCCAACGTAAGTCAGCTTGAGTTGAGTTTAGGTCACTCAAATCATTTTCTAGCTTAGGATTAACAGCTGCGATAGTTCCGGCAATTGGACTAGGAATATCAGTCACTGCTTTTTCTGCTTCAACTGAGATGAATTCACCATCAGCTTTTAATGTTGCGTTAACTTCAGGTAAGTCGATGAAACTGATTGCGCCTAATTCATCAACGGCTCCATCACTAAGACCTACACGACTGGTACCATTTGCTTGTTTCTTTACCCAAAAATACTTACTTGCTTCACTCAAAATACTAACTCCCTTTCCCTATCTAAATTGATCTTTATTGCTGAACATGTACGAATGATCATGAAATCTCATTGACATTATCATCCCTACTCCAATCAAATTCCCGATTAATGAAGATCCACCAGCACTAATGAACGGCAATGGAATACCGGTCAAAGGCAGCAATCCGATGCTCATTCCAATGTTTTCAAACACATGGAATAAAATCATCATGACAACCCCTGTAGCAATGTAAGCGTAAAATTCATTTTTCGTATCAAATGTTACTCTAATCATTTGATATATCAAGAGTAAATATAGCAATATCAGTAAAATTCCACCGATAAAACCAAAATTTTCACCAATCACGGAAAAAATCATATCTGACTCACGGACAGGTACATATACTTTTGACGTATTAAATCCAGTTCCCATGATTTGACCAGAGCCAACTGCTTTAATACTTTGCCATAATTGATAACCGTTATTTGAAGTATCTTGCGAAGGATGCAACCATGTATCAACCCGAGAGAATTGATATGCCTGGAATCCGACGTGCTCAAGAATTGTGCGTCCAAATGTAGTAGCAACTAGCGATAATGCGGTAATTCCAATGGTAGCCACACTGATGACTCCTGGGATGATTATCTTCCACGAAATACCTGAGACTAACAGCATGCCTGCAAAAATTGCAGCAAAGACTAATGTCGTCCCAAAATCATTTTGTAAATGCAAAGAAATGACGATTGGTAATAACCACAGTACCATTTTACCAATTAACTCGAAATCAGATCTAATGGTGTGTGTGGGATGAGTATTGTTATGCACAGTGATGACCCGGCCCATCATTAAAATGTAGGCCGGCTTCATCACCTCAGACGGCTGGAATGTGATTGATCCAATCGCAAACCAGCTTTTCGCTCCAGTACTTGCAAAATACGAACGACTGTAGAAAATGAGAATTGCGTACATCAGGAACATTCCTATTCCAAATATAAATGGGGCAATTTTCCATAATTGTTCCGAGTCAAATTGCATAATAATCACGATTGCAATTGATCCAATCACGTACCAAGCTAATTGCATTACTACATAATGCATCACACTAGTCGAGGTTTTATCATAGTTGGCGGCAACGTAAATAGATGCTAGCCCAATTAGGGCCAAAACTAGCACACAAAAAATAATTCCATAGTCAATCCGTGAATTTCCTTCTGTTCTTTCTGATTTTCGTTGCATTTGAGAACTCCTTCAATGAATGAGAATTAACCTTGATGTAGATGGTATTGTTGTAACACAACTTCGATTCCCTCATCGAACGAATGAACATTAAATTCTTCACCATCAGTTAGAATTGCTGTGTACTTATTTTCTTGGTTTTCAATCTCACCAACCACGTTTTTACCAATCAATACTTGTTGTACTTGATTGCCATTTTTGGTTGTTTCTTCAATTGCTACCTCAATATTTTTATCTTTTTTTGACAAATTGTCACCTACTTACAATTTTTATTTCGACGTAAACTAAAGTGGTCAGGTACTGGATCAAACCCACCGCGTACAAATGGGTGACACCTTAAAACTCGTGCCACCCCCATTAGAACTCCGCGCATTCCAAATTTTTCCACAGCCTCAAGCATGTAATTCGAGCAAGTCGGAGTATACCTACAAGTTGCAGGTCGAAATGCGGAAATACTTTTCTGATACCACTTAACAATTTGTACAATGAGTTTCGTCATTAATTTATCCTATTTTTGCATTCTTTCAAGCAATGCGCCAGCGCCTTGCGCTACGTTATCTAAGGGACTTTCAGATACTAATACAGGCACCTTCAAAAAGCCACTAAATAATGAATCAATATTCTTCAATAATGAAGTTCCACCAGTGAGCATTACTCCACGGTCAATAATATCAGAAGCTAATTCAGGCGGTACAGTTTCTAGGACTTCAATTGCACCGTTAACAATTTGCATCAAAGTTTCATGCAAAGCTTCTTCAACTTCATTTTCATCAATTTCGATTGAACGTGGCATTCCACTAACTGTATCACGGCCACGAACTTCCATCTTTTCAGGATTTTCTGCCTTTGTAGCAGTACCAATTTTCATTTTAATGCTTTCAGCAGCATGTTCACCAATCACAAGACCATGGTTATTCTTGATATAACTGACGATATCGCTGTTCATCTTATCTCCAGCAATCTTCAATGACCGGCTAGACACAATATCGCCAAGCGAAAGCACGGCAATATCACTAGTTCCACCACCCATATCAATAACCATACTACCGGTAGGACGGAAAATATCTAAACCAGCACCAATGGCTGCTACTTTTGGTTCGTATTCAAGAAATACTTTACCACCACCAGATTGTTCGGCGGCCTGCATAATTGCTTTTCTTTCAATTTCAGTGATATTAGTTGGTGCACAAATCATAATGTTAGGCTTTGACATAAATCCTTTTACATTGAGTTTATCAATAAAATATGACAACATCTCTTGAGCAACATCAAAATCAGAAATTACTCCATCCTTCAACGGACGAATTGCCCGGATATTACTTGGTGTTCTACCGACCATACGATAGGCTTCGGATCCAACTGCCAACACTTTATTAGTCTTTGTATCAATTGCCACTACAGAAGGCTCGTTTAATACAATTCCCTTTCCCTGAACATAAATTAATACATTGGCGGTCCCTAAATCAATTCCGATATCTTTTGCCATGTTTACTTGTTGCTCCCTTCGATTATACGTCGATATTATATCATATTTGTTCTGTTATTTTTCAGGCTTTAAAGCTGAATTTACGTTAATAGTTACATTGTCCACGTCTTCAACACGTTTAATGTCAGCACCTAAGGCATGTAATTTTTCGTGGAAACGGTAATATCCACGATCTAAATATTTTAAGTTGGTTACTTGAGTGTAGCCTTCTGCAGCCAGTCCAGCTAAAACGAGTGCGGCAGCAGCCCGCAAGTCGGTAGCTTCCACTTCTGCTCCATTAAGCTTAGCAGGCCCGTTTAAGACCGCTGTTGATCCTTGAATTGTCACACTAGCATTCATTCGACGTAGTTCATCTAAATGCATGAACCGATTTTCAAAGACGGTTTCATTCAATGTCGAAACTCCATTAGCTAATAGTTGTAAAACGGATATTTGTGGTTGTAAGTCGGTTGGATATCCTGGATGTGGCATTGTGGTCACATTAGCCGGTAGTAAAACAGAGGTCCCAATGACGCGAATCCCGTTATCTTGTTCAACCACTGTCACTCCCATTTCCTTGAGCTTAGAGATTAGTGGCAAGTTATGTTCCGCAATTGCATCTTGAACTAAAATATCACCGTTAGTAACGGCAGCGGCTACCATAAACGTACCAGCTTCAATGCGGTCTTGAACAACTGCATGTTCGCAACCATGTAGGAAGGTAACTCCTTCAATTCTGATTTCTTCGGTTCCGGCACCATGAACGCGAGCACCCATTTTATTAAGGATATTGGCTAAATCAACGATTTCAGGTTCGCGGGCCGCATTTTCAATCACGGTAATTCCTTGAGCCAACGTGGCTGCCATCATAATGTTTTGAGTCGCACCAACACTAGGAAAATCTAAATAAATCCGGTCACCAACTAATTGATCAGCAAAGGCTTCGATATAGCCATCGTGTTGTTCAATTTTAGCACCTAGAGCTTGCAAGCCCTTTAAATGTAAATCAATTGGTCGTGAGCCAATTGCACAGCCGCCTGGTAAGGCAACCTTAGCGTGACCACAACGAGCCAACAACGGTCCCATAACGACGATTGACGCACGCATCTTTGAAACATATTCAAACGGTGCTTGATATGAGATATCTCCTGATGCATCTAGTACTAGGGTTTTTTCATCTTGATTAAAATCGAGTTTAATATTCAAAAATTCTAGAACACTATTCATCGTAAATACATCGGACAAAATTGGCACATTACTCAATTCAACCACGCCTTGTGACGCCAAAATTGATGCGGCTTGAATCGGTAATACAGCATTTTTGGCACCTTCAATTGTTACAGTACCTGAAAGCTTGTTGCCACCTTTAACAATGATTTTTTCCATGATAATTCCTCCGACGAAATTACTTCACAATATAAATGAGATTACGAATTGAATCGAAAAATGACATAAAAAAAGTGGCACTGGTGTAGCCAATTGCAATAGATAGCAACACAATTAGCAACGGCAGTGTTTTTGGCATTTCTCGAAACAACCGTTCAATATGTAGACCTTGAATTGATTTGAAGGCGAGCCAAATAAAACTAAACTGTACAACTAAACTAATTAAGGCTTCGATTCCAACTAATTTCATGACGTACCCCTTCAATTATCGTCTTCAATAATACCATAAACTATGAGCTTCTGTCTGTTCTTAAACAAAGCTTAAATTGTGACTTTTTTGTAAAAAAATAAGATTAAACCCAATTGACATCGAGTTTAATCTTATTATTTAAATGATTATTTGCCAGAAATATTTAAACGGTTAACCGCACGTTTCAACGCAACTTCAGCACGCGAAAGTTCATCTGCATCGTGAACCTCGTGAGCATGTTTGATGTGTTCTTCCGCACGACTCTTGGCATTTTGTGCCCGTTCAATATCAATTTCTTTGGACGTTTCTGCACTATCAGCCACGATTGTAGCTAAATTACCAGAAAATTCAATGAAACCACCACAAACAGCGACTTGATCTTCCTTATCACCAGTTTGAATTCGAACAGCATCAATTTCTAATGTTGCTACGAATGGTTGATGGCTAGCTAAAATACCCATTTCACCACCGCCTGTTTTGACAATTACCATTGTCGCGTCATCACGGTCGTACACACTTCCATCGGGAGTAACAATGGTGACTTCTACTGTATGATCAGCCATTTGAATTCCCCCTAGTTAGTTTGCAATTTTTTTGATTTTGCAATTGCATCATCGATAGTACCAACCAAACGGAATGCTTCTTCAGGTAAATCATCATGTTTACCATCAAGAATTTCCTTAAATCCACTAACTGTGTCTTTAAGTGAAACATAAGCACCAGGAAGGCCAGTAAATTGTTCAGCAACACTAAAACTTTGTGAAAGGAAGAATTGAATCCGCCGTGCACGAGCAACAATCGTTTTTTCTTCATCCGAAAGTTCATCCATACCAAGAATTGAGATAATATCTTGTAATTCATGGTAGCGTTGAAGTGTATGTTGAACTTCAGTGGCAACATCATAATGTTCTTGACCCACAATTTCTGGAGTCAAGGCAGTTGAAGTTGAAGCCAAAGGATCAACGGCTGGATAGATACCTTGTTGAGTCAAGGAACGTTCCAAGTTAGTTGTGGCGTCCAAATGGGCGAAAGTAGTTGCAGGAGCAGGATCGGTATAATCATCGGCAGGCACATATACGGCTTGAATAGACGTAATTGAACCTTTCTTCGTTGATGTAATCCGTTCTTGTAACTGACCCATTTCAGTAGCTAATGTAGGTTGATAACCAACGGCTGACGGAATCCGTCCAAGCAAGGCAGAAACTTCTGAACCAGCTTGAGTAAACCGGAAAATATTATCAATAAACAATAGCACGTCTTGACCTTTAACATCACGGAAATATTCCGCAATTGTTAAACCAGTCAAGGCAACGCGCATACGTGCCCCAGGTGGCTCGTTCATCTGACCATAGACCATGGCAGTTTTTTCAAGAACACCCGACTCTTTCATTTCGTAATACATATCGTTACCTTCACGGGTACGTTCACCAACACCGGTGAATACAGAGATACCATTGTGTCCCTGTGCGATATTATGAATTAGTTCCTGAATTAGAACAGTCTTACCAACACCGGCACCACCAAACAAACCAATTTTACCACCACGAACGTAAGGAGCTAGTAAATCAATAACCTTGATACCAGTTTCCAAAACTTCCGTAGCATTGTTCAATTCGTCATATTCAGGAGCATCACGATGGATAGGATTACGTTCAGCATCGGGACCAAATTCCGCACCGCCATCAATTGTATTTCCTAAGACATTAAACATTCGACCTAAGGTATCGTCTCCAACTGGAACACTAATTGATTGTTCAGTATTTTCGACGTCCATACCACGTTGTAAGCCATCAGTTGCGTCCATGGCAATTGTTCTAACAATTCCATCACCCAATTCAAGGGCAACTTCGACTGTTAAAGTATTTCCATCAGCTAACTTAATGTCAAGCGCAGTATTAATATCAGGTAAACTGTTGTCTAAGGGGAATTCAACGTCAACGACAGGTCCGATAACTTGTGCAACTTTACCAGAACTCATTTTGTTGTTTCCTCCTATTTTTAGATTTATTCAAGTGCTACTTGGCCACCAACAATTTCAGTAATTTCGGTGGTAATAGCTGCTTGACGAGCACGGTTATATTTCAGTTCAAGGGAACTAATAACATCCGCGGCATTATCAGAAGCAGCACGCATCGCGTTAGAACTTGAGGCGTGTTCAGATGTTTTCGCATCCAAAATTGCTCCGTAAACTTTACTCTCAGCATATTGTGGTAACACAACTGAGAAAATATCATCTTCCGAAGGTTCAAAATCATAAGCTGGACTCACTTGATCAGCATTCTCAGCTTCTTTTGCATCGACAATGTCACCAAGTGTTTCTTCAGAAATCGGTAGCATCTGTGAAACTTGTACTTCAGAAGAAATCCGATTGACGTAGTGGCTATGAACCACATACAACTGATCGTATACTTCGTTACTGTACATTTCAGTTACCGTTTTGACAATTTCCCTTACTTCTTCAAACTTTGGAACGTCGTTAACACCAGTATATTCATAAGCTACATTCATTTGACGCTTAGTGAAAAATTCTGTCCCCGTGTTACCAATGGTTAAGAATACACTATTGTTAGCATCTAATTCATGTTCTTTCATGAAGTCCAACGTTGATTTAATCACGTTGCTGTTGTAACTACCAACTAATCCACGATCTGAAGTAATTACCAAAATGCCAGTCTTTTTAACTGGACGTTGAGTTAATAGTGGAGAAACTGTAGAAGATTGACCAGCAGATGAAGAACCGAAAGCATGAGATTGTGCAAGATGCGCTATAACTGACTCTACTTTAGCAGCGTACACTTGATATGTAGCTGTGTGGTGTTGAATTTGGTTCAACTTTGAAGTTGAAACCATTTGCATCGCAGAAGTAATTTGTCGAGTATTTTTGGTTGAAACGATTTTACGTTTAACGATTGCTAGTGATGCAGGCACTTAATCTCACCGTCCTTTCTTACTGGTTAGTCCTATTTTGCAGCTTGTTTGCTACCTTGGAATTGATCTGAGAATTCTTTAATTGCATTATAGAATCCGTCGCCTTCAGGTAGTTTAGAAGTGCTTGTAATTTCATCAAGGATTTCTTGATGGTTTCCAGTCATATAACTGAATAATTCACTTTCGTAACGTTGGATATCTTCGATTTCAATTGCATCGATAAATCCTTTACTCAAAGCAAACAATGTAACAACTTGTTGTTCAACAGTTTCCGGTTGGTGAAGTCCTTGTTTCAAAACTTCAACAGTTCGGGCACCACGATTCAATTTAGATTGTGTTGCTTCATCCAAATCTGAACCGAACTGAGCAAACGAAGCTAATTCAGTGTATGAAGCTAAGTCCAAACGAAGAGTCCCTGAAACCTTCTTCATAGCCTTAATTTGGGCATCCCCACCAACACGTGAAACTGAAGTTCCGGCATCAATGGCAGGACGAGTCCCGGCATAGAATAAGTCTGAATCCAAGAAAATTTGACCATCAGTGATGGAAATAACGTTCGTTGGAATATAAGCAGAAACGTCACCGGCTTGTGTTTGAATGATTGGAAGAGCGGTCATTGAACCTCCACCCAATTCATCTGACAACTTAGCGGCACGTTCAAGCAAACGTGAATGAGTATAGAAAATATCACCAGGATAAGCTTCACGCCCTGGAGGACGACGAAGAATCAATGATAATTCACGATATGCATCGGCTTGCTTTGTCAAATCATCATAGACAATTAAGACATGCTTGCCATTAAACATAAATTCCTCACCCATTGCGGCTCCAGTATAAGGAGCAATATACAATAGTGGAGCTGGATCAGAAGGTCCGGCTGAAACAACGATTGTATAATCCATTGCACCATACTTACGTAGTGTTTCTACTTGGCCACGAACAGTTGATTCTTTTTGTCCAATTGCGACATAAATACAAATCATATCTTGACCTTTTTGGTTAATGATTGCATCCATCGCGATTGATGTTTTACCAGTCTTACGGTCTCCGATAATCAACTCACGTTGACCACGACCAATAGGAACAAGGGCATCAATAACTTTGATACCTGTTTGTAATGGTTCGAAGACACTCTTACGTTGCATAACTCCTGGTGCTTTTCTTTCAACAGGACGAGTCTTGTCGGTTTTGATTTCACCATTTCCGTCGATTGGGCGACCCAAAGGATCAACGACACGACCTAATAATGCATCACCAACAGGAACTTCCATGATTCGGCCAGTACGCTTAACACTGTTACCTTCACGAATACCAGTAAAATCACCTAAAACAACGATACCAACATCGTTGCTTTCGAGGTTTTGAACCATTCCAAACACGCCATTGTCAAATTCGAGCAACTCACCAGCCATTGCATTATCTAACCCGTGAGCACGGGCGATACCATCACCAACATACGTAACAGTACCTGTTTCTTCAACAGATAATTGTTCTTGGTAATTAGCCAATTGTTGTTTGATGAGTGAACTGATTTCCTCAGCCTTAATGCTCATAAAAGTCTCACCTCTTTAAATTAAATGTTATTTCAGTAATAAACGACGAACTTTTTCGATTCTTGAACTAATACTGCCGTCCAAGATTTCTTTATCGGTATGGACGATTACCCCACCAATAATTGAATCGTCGATACGTTTACTAACGACAACTTCCTTCGCATGAACACGTGAAGCAAGCTGGCTAGTTAATTTTTCCGTTTGTGAATCGTCAAGTTCAACAGCAGAAACTACTTCTGCGTGAACTCTTCCAATTTTTGAATCATAACGTCGCTCAAACTCATCAATAATTGCGACCATTTCATTCATGCGGCCGTAATCAAAAACCATCTGAATCAAGTTAGTAACATATGGAGAAGCTCCATGTGTCAAAGCCTGAATTAATGACTGCTTTTCTTGAAGTGATAATTCAGCACCTGTTAAGACAGATGTTAAACCATCATTAGCTTTAAAGACTTCACGCAATTGCGTTAATTCTTCAAGCGTTGCGTCAAGTTGATCTTGTTCAACGACTAATTCAAACAATGCTTTCGCATAACGTTTTGCAATTGTCATCTTATCAAGACTCATTATTCTTTACCCAACCCTTCAATATAAGAATCAATCAATGCCTTTTGATCACCAGCACTAAGTTCTTTGTGAATGATTTTAGAAGCAATTTCAATAGACAAGTTTGCAACGTCGTCTTTAGCCCTCTTCAATGCATCTTCACGAGCCTGTTCAGCATCTTGTTGAGCATTTTCTTTCAGTGCTTGTGCCTCACTTTGTGCTGACGTAATGATTTGCGTCCGTTGGCTTTCACCACTTTGCTTAGCATTACCTACAATTGTAGCTGCTTCTGAACGAGCGTTTTGAAGTTCTGATTCACGTTGTTCAGCAAGTTTACTTGCTTCATTACGTGATGCTTCAGCACTGTCGATATCATTAGCAATTTTGTCAGCACGGTCTTGCATCATCTTGGTGATTGGACCCCAGGCGAATTTCTTAACTAACAACATTAGAATTACTAATGAAACTAGATAAAAAATCATATCGCCGACGTACAAGCTATTCGATTCAGCTAAAACGCTTTGTGCAAACATCTATCGTTACCTCCTTTATATAATATAAAAAATTATTACTTGTTCATAACCATAAAGGCAATAACGATAGCCAAGATAGGCATAGCTTCAATCAAACCTACTCCTAAGAACATAGTTCCTTGAAGACGACCAGATAATTCTGGTTGGCGTGACATTCCTGAAATTGTGTTTCCGATAACAAGACCGTTACCAACACCGGCACCGATAGCGGCACCCATCGCAGCGATTCCTGCAGCAATTGCTCCCATTGTTAAATCCTCCTTAAAATGTGTTATTCCTCAGCAACTTTGTGAGAAATATAAACCGACGTTAATGTTACAAAGACGTATGCTTGAATTGCACCGATAAAGACTGAGAATCCTTGCCAAATAACTGATAATGGTAAAGCATAAATCACACCAAGTGATAAATGGCCATCTGGTAAGGCAAGACCTGCAATCATTTTAAGTAGCAATTCACCTGCATAGATATTACCAAAGAGACGAAGACCTAGTGTTAAGAAGTTACCAAATTCTTCAAAAAGATTGATTGGTAGCAAAAAAGCCACTGGTTTAACATACCCTTTCAGATATTTAAGAAAACCATTTTGTGCCACCCCAACAAGATGTGTAAGCACCATAATTGAGAACGACAGCGTCATCGTAATGACTGGATCTGCCGTTGGGCTTCGCAATAGCTCGTGTCCACCCCAACCGAATTGAAGTATCAATCCAAATTGGTTTGAGACAAATATAAAAATGAACAAGAAAAATCCTAAGAAACTATACCTTGGTGCATATTCTGCTGGCATTTGTCCGCGAACAATTCCATTTGTAAAATCAACAAACCATTCTAGTGCATTTTGACCACCAGTTGGTTTCAAAGTTAATTTTCGAGATAGCCCGAACAACAAAAAGAAAACAATCACGAATACTGCAAGTCCAGAAAGGATATTAGTCCAGTTGAACATGAGGCCGAACAGCTTAAAGGTATAAGCATCACCACCCATGTACATTCCACCTCTTTTCCTTATAACGATTAATTTTGGTTCCTATATAGTGAGTTGACAGCTTGAAGATTCTATCAATGTTACATTATTTGACAGCTCAAAATACATAAAACGATATTACCACCATTTGAGGTAAAATTCAAAGTTATTTAATAAATTCAGTACATCTCGACCAATGTGTCTCGTTATGCATTATAACAAGGTTTACCCTATGTTTTGTTTTTCGCTAGCGGCATCCTCAGGTAGGACTAAATTTAAGATAATCCCCAAAACCGCGGCAACTGCGAGCCCAGAGAACTGATATTGACCTAATTGGAGGTAAGCATTACCTATACCAATCACCAAAATCGTTGATCCAATCATCAAATTTCTTTTCTTATCAAAATCAACTTTTTTATCAATTAAAACTCGTAATCCACTAGAAGCAATCACTCCAAATAATAAGAATGAAATTCCACCAATTACTGGACTTGGAATAGATTCAATTAAGGCACTCAGTTTACCGACAAAACTGAAGACAATCGCAAAGAACGCTGCCCCACCCAGTACGTAGATACTATGAACCTTCGTGATTGCCAAAACGCCAATATTTTCACCATAACTCGTCACTGGTGGACCACCAACAAAACCGGCAATAATTGAGGCTGTTCCGTCCCCTGCCAGTGTCTTGTTTAGGCCTGGATCTCTAAAAAAGTTTCGTCCGGTTAATTGGTTAAGCACCATAATATGGCCTAAATGTTCAGTCATTGTGACAAACGCAATCGGTGCCATACTCAAAATCGCACCCCAATAAAATTCTGGCTTGTAGGAAACAAATGGAATTTGAAAATTAGGCAGTTGGAACCAATTAGCTTTCATAACAGGAGTGAAATCTACTAATCCAAAAATAACGGCCACGATATACCCAAAAACAATTCCTAATAAAATTGGAATTAAGCCAAGGAAGCCTTTGAGATACATATTAAATCCGATAGTGACCAATAAAGTAATCATGGCAACAATAAATAATTTAATATCATACTTACCGGCGGCATTTAGGGTTGCATCTTTAGCAGCGGTACTAGCTAGTGACAATCCAATTACCATCACAATTGGTCCCACGATAATTGGAGGTAATACTTTATCAATCCAATCTGATCCAAAGAAATTGACAATAATAGCGACAATCAAATACACCAACCCTACGGCAACGGTTCCTTGGGCAATTGCAGGATAACCAGCTGCTTTCATGAGCGCGAGCATTGGGACAATAAACGAAAAACTGGAACCCATATAAGCGGGAATTTTGCCTTTCGTAATCAGAATGTACATCAAAGTTCCGACGCCAGAACTAAACAATGCAATTCCTGGATTTAAACCAACTAAAATCGGAACTAAAACCGTTGAGCCAAACATGGAGAACATGTGCTGGATGGATAACCCAAACCATTGTCCTAGCTTGGGACGATCCTGAATATCTAATACTACTTGCTTCTTATCCACAGTAAATCCTCCTCGTATTATATAAATATAGTCATTCAACATTCTGTAAATAATTGTTTCATTGTTGGACACCGCATGATAACCT
>NZ_BJEB01000038.1 GCF_005405445.1 Paucilactobacillus nenjiangensis | reverse complement strand
TACACCGTTAAACCATAATCCGATTTCTGATAATCATGAAGTAATTTAAGCTTTTCAATAGTTGAATAACTTACAATGCAAAACACCCCCTAGGATTCACACTTTTATTATTTAAAGTGTCAACCCTAAGGGGTATTGTACGCACATGAGCTTAAAAAGTTAATTTATTAAATTATTTTGCTTCTGCACTAGCTCCGGTACTCTTGATACCTTCTGCTTCGATTTCTTCCAAAGTCTTACCCTTTGTTTCAGGAACAAAGAACTTAGTGAAGAGTACACCGAATACACAGATGATACCGAAGATTGCGAACACAGCTTCTTGTGGCATCGAGGCAGTCATAACTGGGAAAAGTAATCCGACTAAGAATGATCCAATCCAGTTAAATGATGATGCAAGTCCAGCGGCTTTACCACGAACTGCAAGTGGGAACATTTCACCAACGATTACCCAAGTAAGTGGTGCCCAAGTAAATGCGTAGAAGAATACGTAAATACAAAGGAATGTTAGTAGTAATAACGGATGTTCCGTACCAGTCGTTTTATTGATGATTGCTGGTAGCAAGAATGAAGCAGCCATGACACTACCACCCATCATAATCAATGAACGGCGTTTGAACTTGTCGGCAATGGCCATGTAAACCAATGAACCAACAACCAAGATAACCCCTTGGAGTACAGACCAGATAAGCGCATCTGAAGCATTGACTTTTAACGCACTTTCAACAATCAAAGGAATGTAGTAGAAAATAGCATTTGCACCTTGGAATTGTTGGAAAGCCGCAACCCCAACCCCGGCAATAACCAAGTAGCGATACTTACCAGTAAACAGACTTGCATAACTAACGCTCTTGTCAGTTGCTGAGTCTTCTTGACTAGCAGTTGCTTTGATATCAGCTAATTCAGAATTAATTTCTTCTTCACTATCACGAACATAGCTAAGAACACGACGTGCTGATTTTTCATCACCATTTTTAATCAAGAAACGTGGTGATTCAGGTAACTTCAAAACACCAAAGAACAAGATAACAGCAGGTACAGCAGCGAAAGCTAACATAACTCTCCAGCCCCATGCAGTTGGAAGTCCCTTAAAGATGTAATCCATAATATAAGAAATCAACATACCTGAAACAATCATAGTTTGGTTAAGACCATTCAAACGTCCACGGAGACGTGCAGGTGCTAATTCTGACATGTAAGGTGGTACCAATGCTGAAGCAGCACCAACGGCCAATCCAAGGAATACACGGATGATAATTAAGTAAAAATCACCATGATTAGGAGCAACCCCAGAAAGAAGTGAGAATACACAGAAGATAACAGCTGAGATCAAAATCATCTTTTTACGACCAAGACGATCAGAAAGTTGACCAGCTAAAGCTCCCCCGAAGATTGCACCAAGAGTAACCCCTGAAGTAATCCATCCTTGCATTGATGCGCTGATTGGAGCCCAATCAATTTTCAAGAATGGAAGTGCACCGGTCATAACACCGATATCATAACCAAATAAAATTCCACCAAATGATCCAAAGAAGTAGATGAACCAACTTGGAATACGCTTTTCTTGTTCCATTGCAATTTCTCCTTTATGAATAAGATATAATTGTTCATTCTTTAACACATAAGTCACATTACACGACTAATGTATTAAACCAACTAAAATATAATTGCTTTGTTCCGTTGCCCCACTAATAATATTTAACCTTAAATACAATTTTCGGTAACGTTTACATTTACTAGAATAAGGTATTTGTCCGTATAAATCAAGAGAAAAATTAAGTTATTTAACAAATATTGTAATCTGTTACGTGATTATTTACACAATTCAATGATTCAGGCCCCAGATTATACGTTTTCATCATTTTCATTTTTGAAAATTTATTCTTGCAATTATTAAACTTTACTGAAAAAACACGCTTACCAAAGTGGCAAACGTGTTTAATAGATTGAGTTTTAGTGTTTTGCGTGATCTTTTGACTTAGCGTTATCTTGACCATAATATGCGTTAGCACCATGCTTACGATAATAATGTTTGTCTAAGAGATATTGTGGTACATGGTTGTCTGAATATGGATTTAGCATCAATGTATGGTAGTTCATTTCAGCAACAACTTCCAACACTTTAGCGTTATGAACAGCATCTGCAGCATCTTTACCCCAAGTAAATGGACCATGTTGACTAACGAGAACTGCAGGGACAGCATCTGGATCAATTCCGCGTTCTTTAAAAGTCCGAACAATTACTTCACCAGTATTTAGTTCATATTCGCCTTCAATTTCGTCTTGTGTCAAAGCATCAGCAGCTGGAACATCCCCATAGAAAGTATCGGCATGTGTTGTACCAAATGCTTGTACATCTTTTTTAGCTTGTGCAAATGAAACTGCCCAAGGTGAATGTGTATGAACAACTCCACCAATATTAGGAAAATGATTATACAAATACATGTGAGTTGGTGTATCACTTGATGGGTTCATGTCACCTTCAACAACTTCACCCTTTAAGTTAACAACGACCATATCTTCAGGACGTAATTTATCGTAATCTACGCCAGAAGGCTTGATGACGAATAAACCAGATTCACGATCAATCTGAGAAACGTTACCCCAAGTAAATGTTACCAAATCAAGTTTAGGTAAGAGCATATTTGCGTCATAAACTTTTTGCTTTAAATCTTCAAGCATTTCATTATCTCCTTTTTTATCGATAAATTTCAATTACAGTGTAGCGCAATTTTAGATTAATCACAATCAACCTAATTCAGAATATTTTTGTTTCAAATATTGCTTTAGTCAAAAATCATTTAAACGTACAATCGGAACTGCCCATAATCCTGGACAATTCCGATTTTACAATAATGTTCAGAAAATTACTTTTAATTCATTTTCATTGATTCAACAGCTTGTCCTTCAACAGGTAGAGCTGCTTTGTAGTTATCGATAAATTTCTCATAGCCACGAACACTGACTGGTTCTGGTTCAAGCGTTGCACTTTCTTGAGAGCTAAATACTTCATCATCCAAATAGTCAGCTAATGATTGACCATCTTTGTGACTTTGAGCATATAAAGCTAAGACTGCCATCCCCCATGGACCACCTTCACCGGCATTGCTCATAACTGTAATTGGTGTATTCAATGCATCAGCTAAAACTTGTTGAGCAACAACTGGAGTCTTGAACAAGCCACCTTGGGCAATCAAAACATCTGTCTTGATATGTTCTTCACGCAATAAGATATCCATCCCAATCTTCAAAGGAGCAAAGGCTGAATACAATTGTACTTTAAAGAAGTTAGCTAAATTAAAGTTTGAATCTGGTTTACGGACGAACAATGGACGACCTTCAGGCATTTTAGTGATGTTTTCTCCTGAAAGGTAAGCAAAGTTAACTAAGCCACCACCATCTTGATCTCCTTTTAAAGAGTTATCAAATAGTGCTTCATATAAATCATTAGGCTTTTGTGGTGCACCAATAACTTTGGCAAATTCAGCAAACAGGCTAGTCCAAGCATTGATATCTGATGAACTGTTATTAGTGTGCACCATGGCAACTGGCGCACCGTCTGGAGTAGTAACCATGTCGATATCGCGATGCACTTTCTTCAATGGTTCATCTAACACAACCATTGAGAAAGCTGAAGTTCCGGCAGAAATGTTACCAGTCCGCTTACGAACCGCGTTAGTAGCAACCATCCCCGTACCAGCGTCCCCTTCAGAAGGTGCCATCAAAGCACCTCCTTGAAGTTGGCCACTAGGATCAAGCAATGCGGCACCTGCATCAGTTAAGGCACCCGCGTTTTCACCAGCAACTTTAACAGTTGGTAAGATTTCTTTAATGTCCCATGTGTATTGTTTAACGTTTTGTAGGGCACGGAACTTTTCAATCATGTCTGCATCATAGTCAGCAGTGTTTTCATCAACTGGGAAAATTCCTGAGGCATCCCCAATTCCCACCGTCTTTTCACCAGAGAGCTTGTAATGTACATAACCATCTAGAGTTGTTAGGAAATCGATGTTCTTAACGTGATCTTCTTTATTCAAAACAGCTTGGTACAAATGTGCAATGCTCCAACGTTCTGGAATATTGAAGTTAAATAGTTCTGTTAATTCACCAGCTGCTTGGCCAGTGATGTTGTTACGCCATGTCCGGAATGGAACCAAAATTTCGCCATCTTTATCAAAGGCCATGTAACCATGCATCATGGCACTGATTCCGATTGAACCAATTTTTTTAATGTTCACACCATATTTGTCTTTGGCTTCAGTTGCCAAATTAGCATAACTCGTTTGAATGCCGGCCCATACTTTTTCAAGTGAGTATGTCCAGATTCCTTGGTCGAGTTCATTTTCCCAAACAAAATCGCCTGAAGCAACTGTCTGGAAGTTGTCTGCTACTAATACCGCTTTAATTCGGGTTGAGCCAAGTTCAATTCCGAGCGATGTGTTACCGTTTTCGATAGCACTTTTAATTTGATCCGTATTCATGGAAGTAACCTCCGATTTAATTATGTTATTTACTTAGAAACGTAAAATGTTATCCGCTTACATTGTATGATATTTGTCCGTATAAATCAATACACATTCTAATTTATACGCAAAATAACCATATAAATTTAAATTCTTGTGAAATACAAAGCAAATTAACTAACCAAATAGAAAAGGAACTCAAGCATTTGCTCAAGCTCCCTAATATGTGTGTTGGTCTTATTATTGTTCTATGTTGATGCAGTGTTCTATGTGTATTAATTCTATGTGATGTCGCTATGTGTAATCCGAATTGTTTCTATGTGCCCACTTTTTATGTTTGTAATTGTATGTGTGTTTTGTTTATGTGTTCATTAACGTTTTTAGGGACATGACTCGCACAATCCCGCCATTACTGTGTGTATATTTTGTTATCATTGAATCTCATCTCCCTTTCCAGTTAGTTTCACCAAAGACACAAAAAAACGTCCTTACTAGGCTTAATTGCCTAATAAGGACGCTTTGCGTGGTACCACCTCATTATGTATACTTCTCACGAAATATACCTTACCAGGTACGGCCAGACTCGACGATACCTTGGCACTATAATGGGTGCAACCATTGAACACTCAAACTCGCATTCAACTCTCAGAGATTACTTTCAATTAAACTTCGTTCCTCATTCTCACCAACTACGAGGTCTCTTCAAACGTCATTTAATTTACTTTTCTCATCAAAGCTCTAATTTATCTTTAATGTTGTTTTAATAATACTCCAACCTGAATAAATGTCAACAAGTTATTGGTGATTAAGTGAACTTTGTTGGTTTTAATGGCTTCACTCACCAATTCCGTCACCTAATAAAACGCCAATAACGATTCAAACTGCGAATCATCATTGACGTTCATATTAGTGCTCCGAAATTATTCGGTGAGCTCAGTACTTATTTTCTTTAACGGCATCTCATCCCATCAACGTCTCTTAGCTTAAATAACAAAAAGCACAATTCAAGTTCGAATTGTACTTTCCGTTATTTTTTTGCTAATGCTCCGTTGATAACCGGAATGATCAGCACTTATTCCCTTAACGGATTCACAAAGCAAACATCTCCGTTTAACTAATAATGACCACCATCCAAAACTCGGATAGCGGTCATTATCTGTTAATACTCAATGTTTAAGCACTTTGTTCAGCACTTATTTATTTCTTTTCCACATTTTTCCCATCATATTCATCAATCATGATTTGTTTCAAATCAGCAATTAATGGTTCTACAGGGTTAGCAGTAGTTGTTTGATCTTCGTATGCTAATTCAGCCATTTCATCAACAACCTTGTCAAAGTCAGCCTTCTTAACACCATTAGCCTTTAAGCTTAATGGAATATCAACAGCGTGAGCTAATTTGATAAATTTATCAATGAAACCTTCGATTAATTCTTCGTTAGTGTTACCTTGAACTCCAACGTAACGAGCTAAGTCAGCATAATCATCATTGGCACGGAAGTATTCATACTTAGGCCATGGATTCATCTTCTTAGGCTCTGAGGCATTATAGCGAACGACGTGTGGGAATGTAATTGCGATACAACGACCGTGAGCCAAGCCGAATTCTCCGCCAAGTTTATGAGCAATGGCATGGTTAATTCCTAAGAAGGCATTACCAAAGGCCATCCCTGCAAGTGTTGAGGCATTATGCATGTTTGCTTTGGCTTCTTGATCACCATTATATGAAGCTTCAAGGTTATCAAAGACCAATTTAGCAGCTTGTAATGACCATGGACGAGTGTAATCTGATGCCAATGCTGAAACAAATGATTCTGTGGCATGGGCTAACACATCCAAACCTGATTCGGCAATTGTCTTCTTTGGAACTGTTTCGACAAATTGAGGATCAACGATGGCAACGTCTGGAGTCAAGGCATAATCAGCCAATGGGTATTTAACATGAGTCTTGCTATCAGTAATAACAGAGAATGGTGTTACTTCTGAACCAGTACCTGAAGTACTTGGAATAGCAACAAATTGAGCCTTGTTAGGAGTACCTAATTTGTAAGTTCTCTTACGGATATCCAAGAATTTTTGTTTTGCACCGAAGAAATCAGCTTCTGGATGTTCGTAGAATAACCACATACCTTTGGCAGCATCAAGTGGTGAACCACCACCAAGAGCAATAATTGTATCAGGTTCAAATTCACGAATTTGGTTCAATCCACGTTGAACTGTATCTGTCGATGGATCTGGTTCGATGTCTGAGAAAATTTCGTATTGAATCTTGTCACCGTTAGGACGGCGTTTTAATTCATTGACAACGATATCAGCATAACCATACTTAACCATGCTTGGGCCAGTGATTAACATAACCTTCTTAACACCTGGCATATCCTCTAAGTAACGAACTGATGTCTTTTCAAAGTAAACCTTTGGAAGTTTAACCCATTGCATATTATTACGCCTCTTTGCGATAGTTTTAACGTTGATAAGGTCAAATGCTGAAACGTTATGAGAAATTGAGTTTTTACCCCATGATCCAGTTCCCAAGGTAAATGAAGGAACCATTTCGTTATAAAGGTTACCAATTCCACCTAAAGCAGATGGAGTGTTAACAATTACACGACTAGCTTTAACTCTCACACCAAATCTCGTAATTAATTCATCATCTTCTGATTGGATTGCAGCAGTATGGCCTAATCCACCAAAATCAAGTAAAGCTTCACAAATCTTAATTGCGTCTTCTTGAGTCTTTGCACGGTAAACAGATAAGACTGGGCATAACTTTTCACGTGAAAGTGGTTCTTGTGGCCCAACTTCAGTCACTTCAGCAACTAACACTTTAGTATCATCAGGAACTTTGATACCAGCTAATTTAGCAATGGCGATTGCTGACATACCAGCGATAGGTCCCTTAACACCGCCACGTTTTTCATCAAACATTGCATCAGCTAATTTTTTGTGATCTTTCTTAGCGATAACAAATGCTTTGTGGTCAGTCATTTCTTTCATTACTTTGTCATAGATAACATCATCGATCACTGCACTATTTTCAGTGGCACAAATCATCCCATTATCAAATGTTTTTGACATGATGATATCGTTGACTGCACGTTTGATATGAGCAGTTTTTTCAACGTAAACTGGGCCGTTACCAGGTCCAACACCCAAGGCTGGTTTACCTGAAGAATACGCAGCTTTAACCATGCCTGGTCCACCAGTAGCAAGAATACTTGCAATACCATCATGGTTGATGATTGCAGTGGTTGCTTCCAAACTTGGTGTTTCAATCCATTGAATAATATCTTTAGGTGCTCCAGCATCAATCGCTGCATCGCGTAAAACACGAGCTGCTTCTGCACTTGATTTTTGTGCTTGTGGATGGAAAGCAAAAATAATTGGGTTACGAGTCTTCACAGCAATCAATGATTTGAAAATTGTTGTTGAAGTTGGGTTCGTAACTGGTGTGATTCCGGCAATAACTCCCAAAGGTTCTGCAACGGTAATCAATTGACGTTCGCGATCATCTTTAATGATACCAACTGTCCGTAAGTCTTTAATTGAATGCCAGATTTCTTCTGAAGCATACATATTCTTGATGGCTTTATCTTCCATCACTCCACGACCAGTTTCTTCCCAGGCCATTTTTGCTAAATGCATATGTTGGTCTAAGGCGGTCATCGCCATGTGGTGCACAATGTTGTCAATTTTTTCTTGGTCAAAGTCTTCCATCTTATCTAGGGCAACGTGTCCTTTTGCAACGAGTTCATCGATCATTGCGGTTACGTCGACTTCTTTGCTGTTAGGTTCTTTAATCATTGTATTCCCTCCATGTCATGTCTGAAATTAATTGTTAAGTTATTCACAAGTGCTATTATATTTTAGTTTTTTATATTTGTAAAGTACTTTGTTCAGAGTTTTTCAAAGTGGCTTTAATTGCTTATACCATAAGTTTTCATAGTTTCACAATCGAAAATGGACCAAATCAAATGATTTTGAAAAAGTTTGTGAATTACTGTACAAATTGTAATCGCTTACATTTAAGAAAAGCTTAAAAAATGACCTGAAAAAAAGTTTTTTCAAGGCCATTTTTAATTTGTTATTTAATTTTTTTGATTTCTTGAGGTTGATTATCACGTTCCATTAACTTCAAAAGTTCGCGTGCCTTTAGTGTCGTAATAATACTATCGACTGCAATAATCATTAGTTTCTCTTCAATCGTTTTACCACCCTCAGGGTCGAGTTCATGTCCTGACAACCGCTGATTCAGTAATTCAACGAAACTATCAAATGCTTTTTTGGGATACTTGTGTGAGGTAACTTGATTCATCCCCGACCGAATGACATCCAGTGGGTACGTCGATTTAAGTAGTGTAATAATCAAAATATCTGCAATGTGCATCACTTGATACTTCTTTTTAACTGGTGCTAAAATTACATTTTTCTTAACGTAATTGTTAACCATTGAAGACGTGATTAAATCTAAACCGAGTGAGCCAATAATTGAATTCACATATGCCACAACTTGATCCATATACAGTTCTAATTTTGGTAATTCGTCCCACTTGGGAAAATCGATGGTTGCCAAGGATTTTTCCCATTTGTGGTACTCTTCTATTTCTGCCATTATCTTCACCCATCCTTTACAAGTTATCGTAACTTAATCACCTAGTTTTGTAAACTAGTTATACTTAGAATTACGAGTTTATTCATTAGTCAACAAAGATTGTTTAATTAGCTCAGTGGTGAGGCTTTATTTGATGAAATAGAGACACCAGACCATCTCCGGTAAATACCGCTTAATGATTTGATATGGATTGTTTTCCTCCATGACATCTTCACTGACAATCGTGAATCGATATTTGTTCGCGACAAAGCGTTCATACGCACTGGCCTTGCTCCCAGCATAATGAATCGGCATCGTTAACTGCTGTTCTTTTAGATAATGGTTCATTAAGTTCGTAGTTGCAGGATGGATAATTGCTTTATTTTGATGAAAGTCAAAGTTAGAAATCAGCACCATTGGCTTTAATGCATGATGAAAGACCTGTTCAATTACGAGTCGATTCCAATATTCATAGCTGAGTTCCCGCCAACCAAAATCTTTTTGTTTACTCTGATATGCTGCCGGAATTAATAAATATTCTCCTTGATACTGTTCTAAATTAGCAATAATATCATCAAAATTATCATGGAGCACAATTTCATTTTCTTCTTCACCTGGGATATTTAGTGCTGCCGCATAGCTATCTGTTGCCTTAGGGCCTAAAGTATTTACAACTCTCATGATGTTTTCCTCATTTCAATCAAAATAAAAAACCGTCAGAAAATCACATCTGACGGCATTATTTTGTCAGACGTGAGCACGCAAAAACGGCGCCCACGTCTTTATTTACGTGGACGCTACCTAAATAGTAATGTGCTTGCAAGTAGTGTCATTTGATTTACCCCATTTAATTTATTGTCCATATTTTACCCAATTAACTATTAACTTGTCAAATTACAAAACAGCTTTGATGTCAGTCAAAATAGTAAACGATTTTGATATAACTGAGCATTAACAGGTCAAAAATAGTTAAAAGAAGGAAATTAGGTGACATAACCGGATAACTTGTGTTATTCTTCACATATGGCGCAATGCCTGTTAGATTAACTAATACAAATATCTGGAGGTTCACATTTATGAGTAATCGTTTGGATGGTAAAGTTGCAATTGTCACTGGTGGTACATTAGGAATTGGCTGGGCAGTCGCTCATCGTTTCGTTGATGAAGGTGCTAAGGTAGTTATTACCGGTCGTCACGCTGATGTTGGTGAAGCCGCTGCTAAGAAAATTGGCGGCCCTGATGTAATTCGTTTCATTCAACATGACGCTGCTGATGAAGCCGGTTGGGTTGATTTATTTGATGAAACAGAAAAGGCCTTTGGACCAGTCAGCACTTTAGTTAATAACGCTGGAGTTGGTTTAACTGGTTCGATTGAAGAAACCAGCACCGAAACTTGGCGTAAAATTATGGATATTAACTTAGATGGTGTCTTCTTTGGTACTCGTCTAGGTATTCAACGCATGAAAAATAAGAATCTTGGCGCTTCTATCATCAATATGTCTTCTATTGAAGGATTTATTGGCGATCCTAATTTGGGCGCTTACAACGCCACTAAGGGTGCTGTACGGATTATGTCTAAATCGGCTGCAATTGATTCAGCTTTAAAAGATTATGACGTTCGTGTTAACACGGTTCACCCTGGTTATATCAAGACTCCATTAGTTGATGGAATTGAAGGTGCCGAAGAAGGCATGTCCGATCGTTCAAAGACTCCAATGGGTCACATCGGTGAACCTGACGATATCGCTTGGATTTGTGTTTACCTTGCTTCTAACGAATCTAAATTCGCAACTGGCTCTGAATTCGTCGTTGATGGCGGATATACAGCACAATAAAAAAGGCTTTTCAAGTCGTTTAGCTCCTGAGCATTAATGATAAATACTGATATTGACTTCGTTCTTTGAAGTTGATGTCAGTATTTTTATTAAGCGACTGGAGTTGACGAGAAAAGCTGGATTATTATAGTGGTGCAAAAGTCGGTTAATTCTTGAAAACTAACATATAACGAACTCTTATTGCGCACCTTGCAATGAGAGTTTGTTTTGTTAGATGAAAGAATTGACTTTTAAACCCGGATTAAAAAAAGGCTTTTCAAGTCGCTTAGCTCCTGAGCATTAATGATAAATACTGATATTGACTTCGTACTTTGAAGTTGATGTCAGTATTTTTATTAAGCGACTGGAGGTGACGAGAAAAGCTGGATTGAGATAGTGGTGCAAACATCGCCACAGTATCTCCACTTACGTTGTGTTGTTGTCCAGTTAAATTTGTGCTATCTTACAGTTAATTAACACGATTACATATAGAGAGAAGCACAGCAATGGATAAAAGTGAAAAAATTAGAATCTTGCAAGATATGATTAAAATTAATACAGCTAATGGAAATGAAGCAGAGTTAGCTAAATATATTCAACACCTTTTAAAAATACATGATATCGACTCACAATTAATAAGTCATGGAGATAACTTGGACCGAGCTAACATCGTGGCAGAAATCGGACCCAAATCAAGTAACAAAGTTTTAGTGTTGGCAGGTCATTTGGACACGGTCGATGCTGGAAATTTGGAAAATTGGGGCCGCAATCCATGGAGCGGAGAGCTCGAAGACGAGATTGTTTATGGTCGCGGGGCAGCAGATATGAAATCTGGCTTAGCCGGCATGGTCATCACGTTGATTGAATTATCCAAAACTCAATTAACGAATCGGATTCGTTTTATCGGTACTGCCGGTGAAGAATTGGGTGCAGCTGGCTCAAAAGAACTAACCACACAGGGATATGTCCATGATGTTTCAGCCATGATTATCGGAGAACCAACCGGTGGAGACATTGTCTTTGCGCACAGCGGATCGATTGATTATACGGTTCATTCTCAGGGTAAAGGCGCGCATAGTTCTATGCCAAAACTTGGAATTAATGCCATCACTAACTTAGTTAAATTTATTACTGCCGAAGAACACGCCTTTGACGATGCACCAGAAAGCCCTGTCTTGGGACCATTAGTGCACAGCGTAACCGTGATTAATGGTGGTAATCAAGTCAACAGCATCCCCGAATCCGCCTACTTGGAGGGTAACATTCGTCCCGTTCCTGAATGTAATGAAGCGGATTCGATTGCACGGCTTCAAGCAATTATCACTGAATTGAATCAGCAACCCGATGTTAATTTGAGCTTAACCGTTAATTTTAGTTTCACCCCTGTTGTGAACGACCAGCATAGTGATTTCGTGCAAGCCATTCAAACGGCGCATTCTATGGCGTTTGGCAGTCCCGCCATTTTGAAAGTTATCCATGGCGCAACGGACGCCTCCGAATACATCAAGGATGACCACAAATTTCCAATGCTAGTCTTAGGCGCCGGTCAATGGGAAGATGCCCACAGTCTAAATGAATCAGTCACTCTGGATAATTATTTTAAAGTCATGGAAACTTACCGACAAGTTGCCTTAAATTGGCAAAACAATTAGGAGATTATGATGTTATACGAAACTACGTACAACTCCCCTATGGGACCATTATCCATCATTTGCAATCAAACTGCTCTCAAAGGAATTTGGTTTAAAGGCCAAAAATATTTTCAGGCATCAATCAATCATAATGCCATCAGTGAGCATGGCAATCAATATTCATCAATAGTCCATCACTGGTTAAACCGCTACTTTAACCAGGAAAATCCAGCTATTAGCGAACTCAAGCTTGCCCCTGAAGGCACTGATTTTCGACAAAAAGTCTGGCAAATTCTTCAGACAGTCCCTTATGGAGAAACAATCACCTATAAACAGATTGGTTTATCATTGGCAAAACAACCAATGTCATCCCAAGCCATTGGTGGTGCCGTGGGTCATAATCCCATTTCGATTATCATCCCCTGCCATCGAGTCGTTGGTGCTAACGGAAGTTTAACTGGTTACGCTGCTGGAATTGATACCAAAATTGCCTTACTACAGCATGAACACGCCAACTTTGATCATTTATTTAATCCATTAAAATAATTTCACGCAAAAAAATACTATTGAGCAAAAAAATGCTCAATAGTATTTTTGATTTAATTATTAAAATACGACCACTGGCGTACCTAAAGCAACTGCATTATATAATTTAGCCATGAATTCGGGTGGATTATTCACACAACCGTGGCTTCCATGGGTCTTGTACCAGTCACCACCATACTGTGGTTGCCATGATGAATCATGTAATCCAACCCCGGTATCATCGATTGGCATCCAGTAACTAACTTTCGAAGCATAGTCACTCCCATTATCGTTTTGGCCTCGTAGTGTGTAATCTTGTTGCTTGCTCCAAACACTATACGTTCCAGTTGGAGTATCATGCCCATTTGATGGTTTACCAGTCACAACATCTGAATCCAACACTAGTGAACCATTCTTGTAGTAATACTCGTGTTGATTTTGAATATCAACTTCAACATAAGTGTCACCAATATCAGAACTTCCATTCTTGTTGTAGCCAGAACCTTTCGTGGTAATCCAACGGTCAAAGCTCTTTCCGGCAGTAATATCTGAAGATAATTGCTTAACTTCGGATGCTTCATTAATAGTCCAGCCATACAGACCGCCACTAACAGACACAGTACCCCGTTTAGTTGAATTAAATTGACGAGTTGAACCATAAGTAGCGTACTTAGTATCAAGTTTATCCAAATATGCATCAACTTTGTCTTTATCAAGAGAAACATTACCGTTATCAATCTTAACCCAGCTAGTAATCTCTGCTGAAGATACATCGACCTTAGTGTCATTGTAAATTTTCAAAGTTCCTTTGACACTGGCAATTTTCTTCATTTGTGTATCTAATTTCTTGAACTGTGCACTATTTTCGGTCAAAGCTGGCTTGTTATAGGTCGACTTTAAGTTAACGGTCGTCTGGTTTTGATCGACACTTTTCTTAATCGCCGTCACTAATTTAGCAGTTTCGACTTTGTTACCTTGTGTTTCTTTAGTAGCAACCACTTTACCGTCTTTAAACGTTAAATTAGCATCCGTCGATGCTTTTCGATTGCCATTCAGACTATTCGCCGTTTTATCCGCAAACTGTTGTAAGACAGTTTCATTCACAAGCGCCTTACTATTAGGGATTTTACTTGAACTAACACCCAGCAGATGTGCTGGCCATGCCCAAGCATTTTGCGTACTCATAATCTTTTTCAATGTGTTACTAAAGTTCTGTTGGATTCCAACAGTTTCTTGTTTCTCAGTCAACACCGTTTTGCCATTTTCAGTTAATGAAAACTTAGCAGTTTTAATCTTTTCACTTAACAACTTGTCAGCTTGATTGGCGTTTTTTCCGGCAATCGTAGCCCCAAGGACAGTTGTTTTAGGCAAAAAGTGGTGTTGATAATACACTGATCCACCAATGTAAATGATAGCAAATAATCCAACAATTAAGCTTACGGTTATCCACAACTTATTCTTTTTCATCGCTGTTACTCCTCACCAAAATTCCACGCACTTAATAATAGTACAAATGTTCCCCAATTGGAAGAAAAAAGTTACGGATAACTTAATATCCATAACCTTTTGATAATTCTTTAACTTCCATGAATACGGTTTTAGTGAGCTATTCAGCATCTGTTGCAACTAGGCCACCGGCTAAATTATCCATGTTTGGATGTTCTGCGGTAACAACTAATTGTTCGTTAACAAATGCATTCAATCCAATTTCATACATTTCACGACCATAACCAGATTTCTTAACGCCACCGAATGGTAATTCAGGTAAGCTGACCATGAAATTATTGACAAAGACCATGCCAGTTTCGATTTGTGAAGCAACCTTTTCACCACGAGCAGAGTCGCCACTAAAGACAATTCCACCCAAGCCTAAGTCTGAATCGTTAGCTAAATCAATCGCTTCTTGATCTGAACTAACCTTATAAACTTGAGCTACTGGTCCAAACATTTCTTCAGAAAAGGCTGGATTATCAGGTTTTACATCAGTCAAAATAGTTGGTTTGAAGAATTGACCTGGTAAATCAATTGGTTCGTTGCCATAGTATAAGTTGGCACCTTTTTCGATAGCCTCATCAACTTGACCTTGTAATTTTTCCTTAGCCTTTTTCGAATTCATTGGGGCTAATGATGTTTTTGGATCCAGTGGATCACCAGGTATGACTTTGGCAAAATTATCGCGTAATTTAGCTAAGAATTGATCGTACAAATTATCTGCTACGATAAAACGTTTAGATGATGTACATACTTGACCTGCATTGTAGAGACGAGCTCTCCAAGCAATGTCAGCTACGGTATCAATGTCCGTGTCATCGAGCACGATAAATGCGTCCGTTCCACCTAATTCCATGGTACTTTTCTTCAGATTATCGCCAGCTTCACGAGCCACACTACGCCCGCCACGTTCGGAGCCAGTCAAGGCAACCCCTTGAATTCGACTGTCTGCAATAACTTCAGAAACTTGGTCATAGTTCAAGAATAGGTTCTTCAGACTAGCATCCGGAGCAGAAGATTCATGAACAATCTTTTCAAATGCTAGTGCCGAGCCAGGAGTAATGGCCGCATGTTTGAGAATCATTGGATTTCCAACCATAAAGTTAGGAGCGAACACACGCATAATTTGATAGTAAGGGAAGTTCCATGGTTCAACCATTAATAACACACCTAATGGGTGTTTCTTAACTTGTGCTTTACCAGTCGCCATGGTTTCAATTGGTGTAGATTGTAATAAACCGGTACTATGGTCAGCAAAATAATCTGCAATCATGGCACATAATTCAACTTCACCTTGAGCTTCACGTAATAATTTACCCATATCGGTCGTAATTGCCTTAGCCAATTCATCACTATGCTTGCGCATTAAATCAGCAATTTCATGCAATTGAGCCTTACGAGTTTCAGGACCTTCTAATTCCCATTTCTTAAATAGTGCCTGAGCATTTGCCAGTGCTGCTTCAATTTCTTCTGGAGTAGCATCTGGGTATTCATTTACAACTTCATTGGTATATGGATTAACTGTTTTGTAAGCCATTTTGTTTCTCCTCAATTAATTGTTTAATGCTGAAACAACGGTTTGCGACATTCAAAAAAATTTCGGTACCGTTTTCATTACGGTTTTATTGTATGTCCTTATTTGTCCATAGTCAATCAAAAACGGCTAAAAATTTAACTTTTTTCACAAGTGACCAGTTATATACCATTTCCACCATGCCGGCATTTTTAGAAGATGTATATTTTTGATTGTGAAAATTTAAGCAAGCCTACTACTCACCTAAATAGTTAACCACCTAATTAAAAAGAAGCATTTTAATACAATGATTTTTATTGATATTGTTCGATGAATTTATCGATTGTCGTTTGGTTATTCGCTCGAAATCCATCCTGCAAATCTATTTTTTTATTTTGGCCCATTTTTTCTAAGTAAGAGGCGCTCTCATCAATTCCGCTGCTCATTGAGGTTGTAAATGGAATCACAGTTTGGCCGTTAAAGTGACCAGTTTCAAAAAAGGTATTGATAAACATAGGAGGCCGATGATCCCAGGTTGGAAACCCTAAGAAAATAACTCGGTATTTCGATAAATCTGGTAAGTTATCAATTCTAGGATGAACATTATTATCAATCTGGTCCTTTGAAACTTCAGCTAATTGTTGATAATCATCAGGGTAGTTCGGTGTTAATTTCATCTCAACAAGATCACCACTAACTTGTCGATGAATATATTTGGCTGCTTTTTCTGTGGCACCCGAGTTTGAGTAATAAATAGTTAGGATTTCATCTGACTCGTGCTTATTATTTAATTGTTGTTTGTTATTATTGTTTTCAAATTGATTCATAAAGGAACTTCCTTTCTTCACTGCGTAATTTGCATACTGTCTTATTCCAAAAAATACTAAAATGATGGCGAATAAACTGCCAATCACTGCAACCCTCTTCATCTACTTCCCTCTTTCATCGTTCAATAGCTGCATCATAAACCTTGAAGTTCACTCGAAGGCAAGTATATTTTGGGAAAAATTAAAAAAGCCACTAAATCCTCAGATTTAGTAGCTAAATTTATTATTAGTTTTACTTAAATTACACCTTGTGCGAGCATTGCTTCGGCAACTTTTTTAAAACCAGCAATATTGGCACCAGCTAAATAATCTTTACCAAAGCCATATTCCTTGGCAGCTTCAGCAGATTGGGTATAAATGTCTTGCATGATTTTTTCAAGTCGTTGATCTACTTCTTCAAATGTCCAAGATAAGCGTTCACTATTTTGACTCATTTCAAGGGCAGATACTGCAACACCACCAGCATTAGCAGCCTTAGCTGGTCCAAGTAATACGTTGGTTTCGTGGAATACTTGAACGGCTTCAGGGGTACATGGCATGTTAGAACCACAGTTAACGACTGTTGCACCATTGCTAGCGAGACGGGTAGCTTGATCTTTACCAATTTCGTTTTCAGTAGCACAAGGTAAGGCCACATCATAAGTTAAATCAAAGTCCCAAACTGAGCCTTCATGGTATTCAGCAGAGGTAACTCGGTCTGCATATTCTTTAATCCGTCCTCGTTCAACTTCTTTAATTTGTTTAACAATTGTATAGTCAATTCCATTTGGATCATAAACGAATCCGTTTGAATCTGAAGCAGTTAAGACAGTTGCTCCTAATTCATTGGCCTTTTGGATTGCATAAATTGCAACGTTGCCAGAACCAGAGACCTTGATTCGTTTACCATTTAAGTCTTCGCCTTGATCTTGAAGTAAGGCTTGAGTGAAATAAAGTAAACCAAAGCCAGTAGCTTCAGTCCGAGCTAAGCTTCCACCAAAGGTCAAACCTTTACCAGTTAAGACTCCATGTTGATAACCACGAATCTTACGATATTGGCCATAAAGATAACCGATTTCACGACCACCAACTCCAATATCACCTGCCGGTACATCGATATCTGGTCCAATATGACGTTGTAATTCCGTCATAAAGCTTTGAATAAATCTCATGACTTCGCCATCAGATTTTCCCTTTGGATTAAAGTCACTACCACCTTTTCCACCACCAATTGGTAGACCAGTGAGACTATTTTTTAGCACTTGTTCAAAGCCCAAGAATTTAACAATTGAAAGGTTGACACTTGGATGTAAGCGCAGGCCACCTTTATATGGTCCAATTGATCCATTAAACTGAACCCGGAAGCCACGGTTCACTTGCACGTTACCTTCGTCATCTACCCAAGGTACTCTAAATTGAAATGCACGCTCAGGTTCAATCAGGCGTTCAATTAAGTTAGCTTTGATATATTCTGGGTGTTTTTCCAACACCGGCGTAATTGTACCAAAGAAATTATTAACGGCCTCTAAAAATTCTGATTATTGTGGATCTCTTTGCATTAGTGACGTTTTCACGTTAGCTAAGTATTCTGTTGCTTCTGACATCTGTATCATCCTTTCAAACTTGATTGACAATAGTTATATCATATTAAAAAATAATTAGAATATATAAATTCACAATCGCTGTTAAACCTGGATTTCGTAAGTTATCAGTCTTTATTAGTTACTTTTCTTCATTTAATTTTAATTTAAAGTATATTGAATTATTGATAAATTAACAAACTTTTATTCTAATTTTATATAGAGTTTTTAACTAAGTATTAGTTACACAGATTTGTCATGAAATCAATTACACCCTAGCAATTGGCACAAATCAAACTATCATTTTGACTCAGATAGGGTTAAAATTTCAAGATACGAATAAATTAGGAGTTAATCAATGAATAAAATTTTAGAAGCACAGTTTTTTGTTAAAGATTTATCCGATTCGCAAAAAGCGGTAATTACAGACATGAATCATTACATCAACGCTGGTATGAATAGCGACAAACACTCGGTGGCAATTATTCAAGGAGCCGCCGGCACTGGTAAATCAGTAGTTCTGATGGAATTGGTTCGTCAGTATATGACTGATAAGCGCTACAAAACAGCCTTAGTCGTCAATCATCCAGAATTATACAAAGCTTACCAGGATCTTGGTGAATCCATTCCTAACATGAATGTTAAATCAATCCGTCGTCCAACCGCTTTAATCAACGATGCTCAAAAGAATCATAAACATTACGATGTGATTTTTGTGGATGAGGCCCACCTGTTCTACTCTAAATCAGAACCTTATGCCCATTATCGTGGAGAAAATCAACTCACTGATTTGATGAATCTTGCCAAGGTAGTGGTGGTTGTCTATGATTTTGCGCAAGTGTTCCAATCAAAAATGTACTGGGACGAAAAGCTCCTCTTCGACACAATCGGGAAACATCCATATAAGATGTTCGATATGAACTTCCAATATCGGATGGTGGCTAGTGATCAACAAGTCGCTTGGATGGACGATTTAACTGCCGAAAAGCCAATTACAGACTTTCCTGACAATAGTGAATTTGAATTTAAAGTCTTCGATACTGCGGGGTCTTTATTTGAAACTGTTAAAAAGCGCAATAAAGAGTTTGGAATGAGCCGTGTGGTTGCCACGTCAGGTTTTCCACGAATTGATGGGCGACATAACGTCGAAATGGATACGTTTAGTTTGCCATGGGATGAATGGGATCCACAACGGACGCACTGGGCCAAACGTGAAGGCTCAATCACGCAAGTTGGTACGATTTATACTTTACAAGGCTTTGACCTAAATTATGTGGGTATGATTATTGGTCCTTCATTTGGTTACGATGCAAAAACCGATACCATGACGATTATTCCTGAAAAGTACTCTCATAAAGAGATTTTCAAAAAGCGTAAAGATAGAAAATTTACCCAAGCTGAGTATAAAGAATTCATCGCAAATGTGTTGAACGTGTTAATGAAGCGTGGTAAGTATGGTTTATATCTGACAGCTTATGATGATGCTTTGCGTGCGCGCTTGCTTGAACTGTCAAAAAGTATCAATTAATTTTAACCAATGTGAAATACATTCATTGAACATGGGAGGTTTAACATGCAGATCACATTCCTACAACAGCAAATCACGATTTGGATATTATATTTTTTCGCATATTCAATTGTCGGATGGCTATGGGAAAGTAGTTACGTCAGTGTTCGCACCCATAAATGGACGAATTCTGGTTTCTTGATTGGACCTGTTGTGCCTGTCTACGGGTTCAGTATGATGGCTCTGTTGGCCCTGATTGAACCATTCAAACAAAATATACTCTCACTCTTTATCTTCAGCGCGTTATTAGTGACAGTTATCGAATATATAACTAGCTGGCTGATGGAAAAACTATTCAAAGCTCGTTGGTGGGATTACAGTAAAATTCCATTAAATTTAAATGGCCGTGTTGCCTTACCAATTTCATTATTTTGGGGCTTTGGTGTGGTCATAATCGTTAAATTTATCCACCCGATTATTTCAAGGATGATTGAACAAATCGCCACTAACTACGGCATTCTGACCGTCGTAATCATGATAGCAATCATCATGTTCGATTGTGGCTTTACGATTGCTAATGCTCTGGCATTTGGCGCTGCAACCAAACGAATTGGTGATACCATCGAAAGCACTAAATTAGATTTAAAAAATCGGTTGGCTGCCGACAATTCACTTCTCAACCAAAACAAAAGCTGGCTGGAAGAATATCGCCAACATCCTAGCGATGAAAACTTGAGCCTTAATTTCGTTCAACGACGCTTGTTGAAGAATTTTCCATCAATCAAGTTAAATAATACTAGTACTTCAGTTCCCGATATCATTAAGATGTTAGACGATTTACGTAAACGTAAGTAAATTGATTTTCATGTCTTTAATCCAATGTAACGAAAAAAGGGTTCTACAATATTTGGTACTGATAGAGATTCACTTTGTGAATTTATACTGGTGCCATTTTCTATTATCAAGTAAA
>NZ_BJEB01000037.1 GCF_005405445.1 Paucilactobacillus nenjiangensis | reverse complement strand
TTTTACTTGATAATAGAAAATGGCACCAGTATAAATTCACAAAGTGAATCTCTATCAGTACCAAATATTGTAGAACCTTTTGATTTATACTTGGTTTTGGATTTGGATAAGTCAGCAAGACAAGCCAAAGTTTGATACAATATTCGTATATAAAAAAGAGAGATGGTAATTATGGATTTTCAAATTAAACCAAGACAATCATTAATTATATACGTCAATAATATGCGCATGGTGCGACAATTAAGACGCTTCGGCAAAATTGAATATTCATCAACAAGAATGCATTACGTTATTTTGTATACTAATCAGGAACAAATTGAGGATGTACAAGAGCGAATTAACAAATTAAAATTCGTGAAACGTGTGGTTATTTCGCATTGGCCAGATGTTGATCCAACAATGTCTGATCTGAATGCGGCTGGAATTTATCATAAAATTGATGAGGATGAGAATTAATGCGTGTTGTGGCAGGAGAATTTGGTGGTCGGAAATTAAAAGCAGTTCCAGGCAATGGTACGCGACCAACTACTGACAAGGTTAAAGAAGCCTTATTTAATATTATCGGGCCCTATTTTGATGGCGGCAATAGTCTGGACTTATATGCTGGAAGCGGCGGCTTAAGTATAGAAGGCGTGTCACGCGGAATAGATAAGGCCGTGCTAATTGACATGAGCTATCAGGCCATTAAAACTATTAAAGATAATGTTAGTGTAACCAAGCAAGAAGAAAAATTTGAGATTTATAAACAAGAAGCTAGTAAGGCATTAGCAATCTTGCAACAACGCGAGATGAGCTTTGCACTGGTGTACTTGGACCCACCTTATGCTAAACAAAAAATTCTGGATAACTTGAATCAAATGGTTGAGTTAAATTTATTGGACGACGGGGCGATTATTGTTTGCGAAACCGACCAACAGGCACAATTGCCTGAAGATTTAACTGATTTTGAACTAGTTCGTCACCAGGATTACGGGATTACAGTTTTAACAATTTATCGTTATGTAGGAGGCAATGAGAGATGAAAGTAGCAATTTTTCCAGGAAGTTTTGATCCACTAACCTTAGGACATTTAGATTTAATTAAACGCGGTAGTCAATTATTTGATCAATTAGCAGTGGCAGTGATGACTAATACTTCTAAGACACCACTATTTACGGTGCAAGAACGGGTTGACCAAATTAAAGAAGCCGTGCAACAGTTACCGAACGTATCAGTGATTACCACTGAAGGATTAACGGTTGATTTGATGAATAAAATTGGGGCAGATTATTTGTTACGTGGTTTGCGTAATACGGCTGATTTCCAATATGAACGCGATATTGCGGCCATGAACTTACATCTGGATAATCAGGTAGAAACGATGTTTATGATGGCAGATCCAAAGTATCAACACCTTTCAAGCAGTTTGTTAAAAGAAGTAGCCATTTATGGAGGCAATATTGATGATTATTTACCTGGTAGTATCAGCAAACAATTAGCGGAAAAGTTACGAGGAAAATAATTTGAAAAAGCTTGCTAGATGGAAAAAAATAACGATTGGGGTTGTTGCCCTAGTCGTTTTAGCTTTCATTATGCTGTTTCCGTTGAACTCGTATATCGAAAGTCCAGGAACAGCTGATGATTTAAAGAGCTACGTGAGTGTGAATAATAAGCGAGACAAGCAATCTGGTAGTTTTATGATTACGTCGGTTTATTTACAACGCGCGCGGCCAGCCACTTATTTATGGGCGTTAGCCAATCCGCATGCCTCAATTGAAAAAGAAGATGACATTACGGGTGGTGTTAGTGACGCCACGTATGAAAAAGTTCAAAATTTTTATATGAAAAGCGCCATTAATGAATCGATTGCGACTGCCTATAAAGCAGCTGGTCAGGAATATACCAAAAAATATTTAGGTATTTATGTTCTGCAAATTACTAAGAATTCTAAATTTAAACACGACATCAAAGTAGGAGACACGGTTACCAAGGTTAATGGTCATCACTTTGATACGGCCACTGGTTATCAAAAATATATTGGTAAGCAAAAAGTGGGAACGAAGGTCACGGTTACTTATTTGCATAACGGTAAAGAAAAAACCAGTACCCAACCGTTAATTAAGTTAACTACGACTCGGTCTGGGATTGGAATTGTCTTGACTGATAATGTGAAGGTAACCACTAAAATTCCGGTTGATGTTGAGCCTGGGCAGTTAGGTGGACCTTCTGGCGGGTTAATGTTTAGTTTACAAATTTACGAGCAATTAACCGGTCAAAATTTGCGTCATGGTCAAAAAATTGCTGGTACAGGGACAATCAACCCTGATGGTTCGGTTGGTGAAATTGGAGGGATTGATAAAAAGGTGATTGCTGCCAAAAAATCAGGCGCTAAAATTTTCTTTGCCCCATACGTGAAACCGACAAAAGCATTATTGAAGTACGAAGAGCAGCATAAGACTAATTATCAATTAGCCAAAGCCACTGCCAAAAAATATGCACCAAATATGAAAGTTGTTCCAGTGAAAACTTTTGATGATGCAATTAAATATTTGCAAAATAATTAACACAATTTAGACCTCTTTTACGTATTTACTAAGTAAAGGAGGTTTTTTTGATGGAATTTATAAAAATGATTTGGGAAGATTATCGCAAATATTGTTTAATTGGCATTTGTGCCGTTGTCGCAATCGTAGTGATGCTGACTTCACAAGGTGCTAAAAATGATGAAGTTACGATTTCAGCAGAGACTAATAGTGAACAAAGTAGCAGTCAAAAAAGGTTGGCGACGCCCAATGCTGATCAACATGCGGGAGTTTATGTGGACGTAAAAGGGGCAGTCAAACGGCCAGGGGTCTATAAATTACGACAAGGATTACGTGCTCAGGATGCAATTGATTGTGCAGGTGGATTATTAACTGGGGCCGATCCAAATCACGTCAATATGGCTCAAGCCGTGACGGACCAGCAAGTTTTATATGTACCGATGCAAGGGGAAGACACCAGTCCAATCGGTGCAACAAGTAGTCAAGCGGGAGCAGACAGTACAAGTCAAGCCGCGATTGTCAATTTGAACACGGCGACTAAGGAACAGCTAACACAAATTACGGGGGTGGGGGACAAAAAAGCTGATTTAATTCTGGCATATCGGGAACAACACGGTCAATTTAAATCAATTGACGAGCTCAAAGAGGTGAGTGGCTTCGGCGATAAAAGTGTCGATAAGATCAGAGATCAACTTTCAATTTAACTGGTTTTGAAACAAGTGGTTTGATTAATCAATGTTTTTTATTATAATATATGAAAAGAAAAGAGGGTGTTAATCCATGGATACGAGAATTGATTGGGATCAATATTTCATGCTTCAGGCGGTGCTTTTAGCTTCCCGGAGCACTTGTAAACGATTATCAGTTGGCGCAACCATTGTGCGTGACAAACGAATTATCGCTGGTGGCTATAATGGTTCCGTTGCTGGGGATGAACATTGTATTGATCACGATTGTTATTTAGTCGATGGACACTGCGTGAGAACCATTCATGCTGAAATGAATGCTATTTTACAGTGTGCACGTTTTGGTGTGTCCACGGACGGCGCAGCAATTTACGTGACTGATTTTCCATGTTTGCAATGTACGAAAATGTTATTGCAAGCTGGCATCACCCAAATTAATTATTTAAGAAATTATCATAATGACGAGTACGCCATGAAATTATTAAAACTAAAAAACATTGAATTAAATCATATCAAATTAGATCAAAATGTTATCACTGAAACTAAATTAGAAGACTTTATCAGCCAAGACTAAATTAAAAATTATCTACTGTTTCCTGCGCTATGTGCGGGACTAATTTGTTCCACTTGGTTTTCAAAACAATGGTTATTACTGTGGTTCGGAGTATGGTTAATTATTCGAATCATTACCCTGAACAAGAAAAAAGTACTGTTTGTCTGTTTAATCACTAGCTTAGGTGCGGTGGGCTACTGTGGTTATTTTGCTGTGCAAATTAACAATGCCACTTTAAATAATCAACAGGATCAGTTAATTAAATTACGTGTTTATCCTGATGAGTTAAAAGTGAATGGTGACCGCTATTCAGCCATTGCCTATGACCTAAGTCATCATCAAAAGGTTCAGATGTATGGTTATATTGATTCGCAAGCTAAGCAACAGCAATTTACTAAAATCAAAGATACGACAGAATGGATTGTCCAAGGGAAACGTTCGGGCATCCTACCAGCCACGAATGAAAATCAGTTTGATTCCATCCAGTTTAACTTAACGAAACACATCTACAATCAAGTAAATATTGAAAAAATTGAGTCAATTCGACGTGCCAAAATTCCGACTAAATTGGTGTGGCAAAATCAGTGTCATCGAATTCGCATCTTTTTAATTCAATATTTTGCCAAAATACCAGCTACGACACGAGATTATTGCAATAGTTTATTAATTGGTAACTCGCCTAGTGATTTTTACGAAAAAATGTCTGGTGTTAAACAGCTCGGATTAATTCATTTATTCAGTATTTCGGGGATGCACGTAGTAATCTTCATCAGTTTATTACGGCGCTTACTGATTGAATTGCATTTTAATAAAGAATGGACCACGTGGGTATTGATCGTTGTGTTACCCGCCTATTTAATTATTGGTGGCGGATCATCTAGCTTGATTCGGTCTATCTTGATGGCCGAATTGTCTTTGTTTGGTCAAGCTAAGCTGTGTCATTTATCTAAGGTAGATATCTGGAGCCTTGGACTTCTAGGCGGCTTATTGATTCAACCTAATGTGTTACTCACGTTAGGCGGGCAGTTAAGCTACTTATTAGCATTAATGCTGCAGTTTTTACCTGACCAGCACGAATCACTGATGAATGCGGTGTTGCTCAATTTAGTTGGGCTTCCATCAATTTTATATTTCGTATTCGAATGGCATGTGTTGAGTCTATTAGCCAGCTATTTGATGATTCCATTTTTTTCAGTGGTCATTTTTCCATTAGTAATTGTTGCTGCACTTTCATTTGGCACATTGCCACAAGTGACGAATTTGATTGAGCAATGTTTGAATCTTTTTCAATTTGTGGTCAATCAAATTGGCGAATTACCAGGATTAATACATTTCGGGAAGCCACCATTGATGTTGGCAATGGGCTTATTTGTGATTAGCTTAATAGTGGTTGCGCTGCCGAAGAATCGTCGTTGCTGGTTAGGGTTAGTTGCCAGTTATTTAGCAATTTTTTGCCTGATTCATTTTCCGTTGGCAGGTGAAGTGGTCTTTTTTGATATTGGTCAAGGTGATAGTTTCCTAATCCGAACTCCATTTAATCGCAATGTTATTTTGATTGATACTGGGGGTCAATTGACCTTTCCTAAACCAAATTGGGCTAATGGCACGTCACCAACCAGTCGAGCAATGCGCGTCAGTGTCAATTATTTAAAGAGTAAGGGAATTAGTCAAATCGACACACTCTGTTTGTCGCATCAAGACACAGATCACATCGGTTATAGCTCCGACGTTTTAAAACATCTCAAAGTCAAACAAATTATTTATCCGGCGGGGATGGAATCACAAGCCAATTTTAAGCAAAAGGTCTTACCTTTGGCCCAACACCAACATAGTAAACTTGTACCGGTGACTGATAGTAGTCAAATCGCCAACTTTCCTTTACAAATATTGCATCCATTTAAGGCCGGCAAGGGTGCCAACGAAGATTCAATGGTTTTATCCGGCAAATTTGGCCACAAGCAATTTCTATTTATGGGTGATTTGGATCAAAATGGTGAAAAACAAGTTATTAAGAGATATCCTAATTTGAAAACCGATGTCTTAAAATTAGGCCATCATGGTAGTAAGACGGCATCGGCACCTAGTTTCATTAAACAAGTGCAGCCGGAAGTGGCGATTATTTCCGCCGGTCGAATGAATCGTTATGGGCACCCTAATAATAAGACCATGAAGACATTAAAGAAACAAAATGTTCCATCGCTATCGACGCAAAAGTACGGTATGATTAAATATGAATTTGATCCTTTTAATCATCAAAAATGGATTACTATCCTGAAAGGAAATGAACTGACATGGATGTTACCACCTTACGAAAACAGTTAACTTCAAAACTAGTGGGGCAAGTGTATGTAGTTTTGGGTCAACAAAGTATTTTAATGGAACAAGCCAGAGAAGCCTTTAACCAGCTGATTCCGGAAGACCAAAAAGTCATGAATGTCGGCAGCTATGATATGGAAACGACACCCCTAGCTGTGGCGCTTGATGATGCTATGTCAGCCCCATTTTTTGGTGATAAGCGGTTAGTGCTCGTCAATAAACCATATTTTTTAACTGGTGAGAATAAATCAACTAAAATTGATCACGATTTAGATAGTTTAGAAAATTATTTAACTCATCCAGAAGTTGATACAATTTTAGTGTTTATGGCGCCTTATGAAAAATTAGATGGTCGTAAAAAAATTGTTAAACAGCTCAAAAAAGTTGCTGAAGAGGTCAGCGCAGCACCATTGACTGAACAAGCAGCTCGTCAACTAGTCAAACAGCAAGTTCAAGCTGATGGTTATCAAATGGAGCAGGCAGTCTTAGATGAACTAGTCACCAGAACAAACGCGGATTATTCCTTAATGGCTGGTTCAATTTCAAAATTGGAACTATTTGATTTGCAAACTAAAAAGATTTCCTTAGACGGAGTAAGAGGCCTGGTACCACAGTCATTAGATCAAAATGTGTTTGATTTAGTGAACGCAGTCTTGGCCAAAAACAAGCAATTAGCCATTCAACACTATCAAGACTTAATTGAGAGCCAAGAGCAACCAATCATGATTAATGCAATCTTAGTTGGGCAATTTCGGTTATTAATTCAAGTGCAAGTTCTAGCTCAACGTGGGTTAAGTCAGGGTGGGATTGCATCTGAAATCAAAGCACATCCGTTCCGTGTCAAAATGGCAATGCAAACCGTCAAACGTTTTTCAACTCAATTACTTGAGCAAGCCTATGTCGGATTAGTCGATATTGAACAACAGTTAAAAACGACGACTCGGAACCCACAATTATTATTTGAACTGTTCATGTTGAAGTATGCGAAGTTAGCTTCTTAAATTGTTGATTTAAAATATTTTATAAAAAATAAAAAAAGCGTCAAACACCGAGAGATGTTTGACGCTTTATATTTCAGTTAAATTGATTATTTAGCGTAACGAGCTGACAAACGTGACTTGTCACGAGCAGCCTTGTTTGCTTTAATCAAACCCTTTGAATGGGCACGGTCAATAGCTGAGAGTGCATTCTTAAAAGTTTCTTCAAGGTTGTCTGCACCTGCAGTCTTAGCCTTTTCGAACTTCTTTACGGCTGTACGCATTGAGCTTAATTGAGAAGCATTACGTTCTTGAGCCTTTTCGTTTACACGGACACGTTTAAACGCAGATTGGATAATTGGCATGGTTTCACCTCCATGAAATATAGTTTATCTAAGCTGATTTTTTCAACACTAAACATTATACAAAATGACTCAAGTATTTGCAAGGATAGATTAGTGAAACAAACTTGCACTATTTGATTAAATACAGTATATTATTAAGAGTCAAAAAATTTTTTGACGTAACCTTTTCTCAGTTTAGCGATCCTCACCGACGTTTTACTTAGAAAATGGTCGCATTAATTATTATGAAAGGTGGGAAACTAACATGGCTATTTCACAAGAACGTAAAACTGAAATCATGACAGAATATGCTCGTCACGAAGGTGACACAGGTTCTGTTGAAGTTCAAGTTGCAGTTTTAACTGCTGACATTAACGAACTTAATGAACATTTAAGTGTTCATAAAAAAGATTTTCATTCACAACGCGGACTAATGAAAAAGATTGGTCATCGTCGTAACTTGCTTGCATATCTTCGTAAGAATGATGTTGCTCGTTACCGTGATCTAATCCAAAAATTAGGATTACGTCGTTAAGATGGGGAAGGGTTGAGCGTAGGCTCTTCCCTTTTTTTGTACATAGTAAAAAATAACTTTGCCGTAGCTAGTGATAGTTATCGCAATTTGTGAATTATGTGGTAAACTTAAATAAGTATCTATTCGGACTAATATTAATTGAATAAAGGGGAAATTTAAGATGACATTTGAGAATGTAGATTTGATGACCGCTGTTGTAACACCATTTGATGACGATAACCAATTGGATATCGCTAGATTGGAGAACGTATTAAACTATCTGATTGATAATGGTACCAAAGGATTTATTGTTGGTGGTACAACTGGTGAAACACCAACCTTGTCTCACGATGAAAAAATCACTTTGTATAAAGAAAGTGGACGCATTTTAAAGGGCCATGTACCAATGGTAATCGGTACTGGTTCAAACAACACTCAAGAAACCATTGACTTCACTAAAGAAGCTGGTGCAATTGATGGTGTTGATGCTGCGCTAGTCGTCGTACCATATTATAACAAGCCTAACCAAAAAGGAATGATTGCTCATTTCAAGGCGGTAGCTAAGGAAAGTCCTGTTCCAATTATTATTTATAACATTCCTGGACGGACAGGTGTGACGATGGCGGTTGATACTGTGATTGAATTAAGTCATGTCGACAATATTATGGGTGTTAAGCAATGTACTAACATTGATGACTTGGGTGCAATCGTTAAGGGCTCTGCTGACGGATTCTATGTTTATTCCGGCGAAGATAACTTAGCTTTAGCTACTAAAGAAATTGGTGGCTCAGGCTTAATCTCTGTTGCCAGTCATGTATTTGGTAATGAAATCAGTGAAATGTTCACTGATGTTGATAAGGGCGATGTGAAAGCAGCCGCTGCGATTCAACGTGAATTAACACCTAAAATGAATGCATTGTTTATGTATCCATCACCATCACCTGTTAAGGCAGTATTGAACTATCAAGGACACACTGTTGGGGGATGCCGTTTACCAATCTTGGCATTGGACAAAGAAGAAGAAGCAAAATTATTTAAGATTTTAGAAATCTAGAAAGATTCAAAGGTGAATTAATGAGTAACAACATTCGGATCGTTCCGATTGGGGGAGTACGTGAAAATGGGAAAAACATGTATTCTGTTGAAGTGGACGATAAAATTTTTATTTTAGACTGTGGTTTAAAATATCCAGAAAATGAGATGTTAGGAATTGACGTGGTCATTCCTGACTGGACATATTTAAAAGAAAATGCAGATCGTGTCGTAGGCGTATTTTTGACACATGGACACGCAGATGCAATTGGCGCTTTACCATATTTCTTGGATGATTTCCAAGTACCAGTGTTTGGGTCAGATTTAACAATCGCTTTGGCCAAACTTGGCGTTAAAGGCAAAAACACAGATGATTTTCACGTTGTCGATCAAAAGACAGAAATTGATTTTGACAACGTCACTGTGTCATTCTTTAAAACTACCCATACGATTACTGAATCATTGGGAATCGTTTTAAAAACTGATAGTGGAGACATAGTTTACACTGGGGACTTCAAGTTCGACCAAACTGCCTTACCAGGTTATCAAACTGACTTGGCTCGGTTAGCTGAAATTGGCACGGAAGGCGTTTTGGCACTGTTAAGTGATTCTGCTGGTGCCGAGAACTTTGGCCAAAGCGAACGCGAAAAAACAATCGCTGAATATATTGTGGAAACTTTCCGCTATTCGAAAAATCGGATTGTCGTAGCCAGTGTTGCATCGAATATCTTACGAATTCAACAAGTCTTAGATGCAGCTTCAGAAGTTGATCGTAAAGTCGTACTTTCTGGTCATGATTTAGAAAAAATTGTTAAAACGGCAATGTCATTAGGTAAAATCAAATTACCTGAAGAAAAGATTTTGATTACAATTGAAGAAGCTAACGAACTCGAAGACGAACAAGTGGTTATCTTAGAAACTGGTAAGATGGGTGAACCTATTAAATCACTACAAAAGATGGCTAATGGCGATGACAAGGACGTTAAATTAGGACCTAATGATCTGGTCTTTATTACTACAACTCCTTCAAACGCAATGGAAACGACCGTTCAAAAAACTCGAGACATGATTTATCGTGCCGGGGCAGAAGTGAAATCTATCTCTGATGATCTTCAACCTTCAGGTCATGCGAGCCAAAATGATTTACAACTGATGTTGAACTTCATGAAGCCAAAATATTTCATTCCTATTCAAGGCGAGTATCGTTTATTGAGTCAACATGCAAAACTAGCTGAAGAAGTTGGCATTGATCCAGAAAATATCTTTATCACATCCAAGGGTGATGTCCTTGATTTTAATGGTAAAGAAATGCATCTGGGAGATAGTGTTGAAGTTGGCGACACGATGATTGATGGTATCGGCGTTGGGGACATTGGAAATATCGTCCTTCGAGACCGTCGTGTCTTGGCTGAAGATGGTATCTTTGTCGTTGTAGTAACTATTGATCGTCGCAAGAAAAAAATTGTGGCACAACCAAAAATTACTTCACGCGGATTTGTTTTTGTTAAGACGAACCGTGAATTAATGAATCAAAGCGCCAAACTTGTTGAAGAAACTGTTCAAGATAATTTAGATAACAAAGAATTTGATTGGGGACATCTAAAACAAGATGTGCGAGACAAATTAAACCGTTTCTTATTTGAACAAACCAAGCGTCATCCAGTGATTCTTCCAGTCATCATGGAAGTCAATCAACATGCACGTAAAATCAACAAGAAAAAACCTAAGCAACAAGAAAAGCAAACAGAATCAGAATAATAAATAGCTAAGTTTGAAGGACTGTCAGCAAAACATTAGTTTTGTCGCAGTTCTTTTTCTTTAAGGAAGTGACATGAATGGATGATAATCAGTTAAAAATGTTGGAAGATGCGAAAATTGCTATCACAAATGAAAATTGGGGGACAGCCAGCGATTTACTGGAAACCCTATATCAAGAAACCCCAGATGAAGAAGTTAATAAATTATTGGTGCAGTCGTTATACGAAGATGAACAGTATCAAACTGCCTTAACCTATGCCTTAGAATTTGAAACTCAATATTTGAGTGATTCAACAACCGTTGAATTAATCATCGCAGTTTTTTTAGCAACGAATCAATTTATCCGTGCGCGAGTATTTGCAAATTCAGTTGAGTTTGCCCACAGAGTTAAATTAATTGCACAAATAACACGGGCGGAAGAACAGGCGGAGCTTGATTTAACCGAAACCATCGCCACGAATGCTAAACATTTTTATCATCTGGGTGATGCAACCTTTGCTGAACAAAAGCAACGATTTGAAAATGCGTATCAATTACCACTCAATGAGTACGTCAAAGGGGCGGCATTTTTGTTAAGAGATGCTTACACGAGTATTCTGATTCGGTCTTCAATTGTACAAATTTTACAACAACTTCAATTAGATCAAGATTTAAAAATGTTGTGGATTGATGACCAGGAGCACAAATTTAATGCAGTCAAAGTCACTCCGTTAGATGAAAATCCAATTTATCTCAATGTGAACCAATTATTTAGGGATTTGATGGGTGATGATGATCCAGTATTACTCAATGGCTTATTACAAGAATTTAAGTTGCAAATGGTCTTTAGTTATCCGTTTATTGAGAAAGTCGTAGTGGATTACCGGGTTTGGGTGGAAATTTCCATTAAAAAAATAAAGAACCAGGAAATTTCTGAAGTGGCTCCTGAAATCGAGTCAATGCTGGTATGGCAAAAAACTTTAAGTGACTTGGCTGAGCAGCTTTTTCGCAATATGGGTTAAAAAGTTTGGATTTTATTGTTTACAAATAAATTTGTACTGTATATAATGGTTAAGGTTTCTTCTTGAAGCGTCGTAAATGACTTTTAATTATCGAGGGGAAGTAGTATAATCTTTATTAAAGGTGTGTCAGTTGCAACCGAGTGGCTGACATCATACTTACACAATTATCTGGAGGGTTTTAATAATGGCAGAAAAAGAACATTATGAACGTACAAAACCCCATGTTAACATTGGTACTATTGGCCACGTTGATCATGGGAAAACAACTTTAACAGCAGCTATCACAGCAGTGTTAGCTACTAAGGGATTGGCTGAAGCTGCAGACTTTGCAACTATTGATGCTGCTCCTGAAGAAAAAGAACGTGGTATCACTATCAACACTGCCCACGTTGAATATGAAACTGAAAAGCGTCACTATGCCCATATCGATGCACCTGGACATGCTGATTACGTTAAAAATATGATCACTGGTGCTGCACAAATGGATGGTGCCATCCTTGTTGTTGCCGCAACTGATGGTCCTATGCCACAAACACGTGAACATATCCTTCTTGCTCGCCAAGTTGGTGTTGATTACATCGTTGTATTCCTTAACAAGACTGATCTTGTTGATGATGACGAATTAGTTGACTTAGTAGAAATGGAAGTACGTGAATTACTTTCAGAATACGATTTCCCTGGTGATGATATTCCTGTTATCCGTGGATCAGCTCTTAAAGCACTTGAAGGCGATCCAGAACAACAAAAAGTTATCATGGAACTTATGGATACTGTTGACTCATACATTCCAACTCCAAAACGTGATACAGACAAGCCATTCTTGATGCCTGTTGAAGATGTATTCACTATTACTGGTCGTGGTACTGTTGCTTCTGGTCGTATCGATCGTGGTGAAGTACACGTTGGTGATGAAGTTGAAATCGTTGGTCTTCATGATGACGTTACAAAGACTACAGTTACTGGTCTTGAAATGTTCCGTAAGACTCTTGATGCTGGTGAAGCCGGAGACAACGTTGGTGCATTGCTTCGTGGTATTAGCCGCGATCAAATCGAACGTGGACAAGTTTTGGCCGCTCCTGGCTCAATCAAGACTCACAAAACTTTCAAAGCGGAAGTTTATATCTTGACTAAAGAAGAAGGTGGACGTCATACTCCATTCTTCTCAAACTACCGTCCTCAATTCTATTTCCATACTACTGACGTTACCGGTGTTATCGGTTTGCCAGACGGTGTAGAAATGGTTATGCCTGGTGATAACGTTACATTTGATGTAGAACTTATCAACCCAGTTGCTATTGAAAAGGGTCTTAAGTTTACTGTTCGTGAAGGTGGCCATACTGTTGGTGCCGGTGTCGTTTCAGAAATCGAAGACTAATATATAAGTATTTAAATCAAACTTGGTAAACTTTGTTTACCAAGTTTTTTTTGTATTTAACTTTCAAATGTTTACTTTTTTCGTTCGATACGGTAGACTTAACAGGTATGAAAAAAAGTATTTTAAATAAATGATTAATAGTGTATGGAGGAAACAACATGTCAGCAAAATGGGAACGCGATAGCGAAACCAACCAAGGAACATTAACATTTGATATTGATGTTGATACAATTAAGAAAGGAATCGATTCAGCTTTTGCTAAAGCCAAAAAGACTTTGGCAGTTCCTGGATTCCGTAAAGGCAAGATGCCTCGCCAAATCTTCAACCAAATGTATGGTGAAGAAGCTTTGTATCAAGATGCCTTGAACATCGTTTTACCAGAAGCTTATGAAGCTGCTATTAAAGAAGCTGGCATCGAACCAGTTGACCAACCACACATCGATGCTGAAAGCATGGAAAAAGATCAACCATGGGTATTAAAAGCCATCGTCACTGTTAAGCCAGACGTAAAACTTGGTGAATATAAAGGATTAACTGTTCCTAAGCAAAGCACTCGTGTTTTAGTGAAGGAAGTTGATGCAGAACTTGAAAAACAACGTCAACAACAAGCTGAACTTGTGCTTAAAGAAGACAAAGAAGCTAAAAATGGCGATACAGTTGTGATTGATTACTCTGGTTCAATCGACGGTGAAAAGTTTGATGGCGGTTCTGCCGATAACCACTCACTTGAATTAGGATCAAACTCATTTATTCCTGGCTTTGAAGATCAATTAGTTGGTCATAAAGCTGGTGAAGATGTTGAAGTTAAAGTGACTTTCCCAGATGATTACCAAGCTAAAGAACTCGCTGGTAAAGAAGCTATTTTCGCAACTAAGATTCATGAAGTTAAGGAAAAACAACTTCCTAAACTTGATGATGAATTCGCCAAAGATGTTGATGAAGACGTTGACACCCTTGATGAATTAAAAGACAAGATTAAAGCTAACTTAAAAGAACAAAAAGAAACACAAGCTAAGGAAGCCATTGAAGAAGCTGCTATTGGCCAAGCTGTTGATAACGCTGAAATCAAAGAAATCCCACAAGCTATGTTGGATGATGACACTAATCGTCAAATGCAACAATATTTAGCTAACATGCAACAACAAGGTATCAATCCTGAAATGTACTTCCAAATCACTGGTTCTTCACAAGAAGATTTGCAAAAACAATTTGCTGGTGATGCAGAACGTCGTGTCAAGACTAACCTTGTCTTGGAAGCTATTGTTGAAGACGCAAAAATTGTTCCTACTGATGATGAAGTTAAAGCTGAAATTACAGACTTAGCTGCTCAATACGGTATGGAAGAAGACGCTGTTGAAAAAGCACTTTCTCGTGAAATGTTAGCACATGACATTGCGATTAAGAAAGCTGTTGATATCGTTCGTGATTCAGCCAAACAAGAAAAGACAGCAAAAAAAGCTGCTGATAGTGAAGACAAGAAATAACATTTTGTTATAAATAATAATTCACTAAAAAAGTGGGCTGTTCCAAAACTTTTGTTTTGGTGCAGCTCATTTTTTACCTTATAATCTAGTCGTGAGTCAATTGTTCGTAAAGTTGTCTCAGATTTGATATGATTGTATAGATGAAAACAATAAGAGGGGGAATCTGATAATGTTTGAAGATACTACTGGAGTGGATTCCGTAAATTGTTCATTCTGTGGTAAATCACAAGATCAAGTGAAAAAAATTGTCGCTGGTCCTGGGGTTTATATTTGTAATGAATGTATTGATTTATGTAAAGAAATTATTGATGAAGAAATTGCTGAAGATTCTGCAGCTTCATTTTTAGATGTACCAACACCAGCTGAAATTGTTGGCAAATTGAACGATTACGTGATTGGCCAAGAAGATGCTAAGAAAACTTTGTCAGTGGCAGTTTATAACCACTACAAACGTGTTAATGCAATGCTTGATGATCATGAGGACGGTACAGAATTACAAAAAAGTAATATTAGCTTGATTGGACCTACTGGGTCAGGTAAAACTTATTTAGCTCAGTCATTAGCTCGAATCTTGAATGTTCCGTTTGCAATTGCAGATGCTACCACGTTAACTGAAGCAGGATACGTTGGAGAAGATGTTGAAAATATTATTTTGAAACTACTCCAAGCAGCTGACTATGATGTTGAACGTGCTGAAAAAGGCATTATCTACATTGACGAAATCGACAAGATTGCTAAGAAGAGTGAAAATGTCTCAATTACGCGGGACGTTTCCGGTGAAGGGGTTCAACAAGCCCTATTGAAAATTCTTGAAGGCACAATTGCTAATGTTCCGCCTCAGGGTGGCCGTAAGCATCCGCAACAAGAATTCATTCAGATTGATACCAAAAACATTTTATTCATCGTTGGTGGTGCTTTTGATGGCATTGAATCGATTGTTAAAGATCGACTCGGTGATAAAACGATTGGATTCGGTAGTAACTCACGAGAAATTGATGACGTGACTGAAAAGAATGTTCTACAGCATGTTAATACTGAAGATATGTTGAAATTTGGATTGATACCCGAGTTTATCGGACGTCTGCCAATCTTAACTGCACTTCAGTTACTCGATGAAAATGATTTGGTACGCATTTTAACTGAACCTAAAAATGCTTTGGTTAAGCAATATCAACGCCTCATTAAGCTCGATAATTGTGACCTTGAATTTACAGATGGGGCACTAAAAGCAATGGCTAGGTTAGCAATTGAACGTAAGACTGGTGCTCGTGGACTCCGTTCTATCATTGAAGATGTGATGCGTGACGTGATGTACGAATTACCAAGCCGCGAAGATGTTGTTAAAGTGGTGATTAACAAGCGCAATGTTGTAAATGGATCAGAACCAGAATATATTTTAAAAGAAAAAGCATCATAACATGTTATACTAAATGATGTTGATTGGGGGCCCTTGATCGGGTCTCTTTTATTGTAAAAAAGTCGCAGTGGAGGTTACACAACATGGAAGTTCATGAAGTTGAAATTGTAATGAGTGCCGTTTCGGAAACACAGTACCCAACAACCGGATATCCAGAAATTGGATTGGTTGGTCGCTCAAATGTGGGGAAATCATCCTTAACGAATGTACTGATTAATCGAAAGAGTTTGGCGAGAACATCCAGTCAGCCTGGAAAAACGCGGACTTTGAACTTTTATGAAGTGGAACATCAATTGTATTTTGTGGATGTCCCAGGATATGGGTACGCTAAGGTTTCCAAAAAAGAACGTGAAAAATTTGGTGAAATGATTGAGCATTATTTGACGTCTCGCCAACAATTGCGCGGTGTGATTCAATTAGTTGATTCACGGCATGAGCCATCGGCTGACGATATTTCAATGCATGAATGGTTGAGATATTACGATATTCCAGTGTTGGTGGTTGGTACTAAGGTTGATAAAATCAAACCTGGTGTCCGCAATAAAGCAGAAAGCCAAATCAGAAAATCCTTAAATATGGATGGAGATACAGAACTGGTCCTCTTTTCTGCCGAAACCAAGTTTGGTAAAGAAAAAGTTTGGGATTGGATTGAACAACATATTGGGGGAGTCGAATAATGGAATTTAATGAATATCAAAAAGCTGCCAACCGAACGCTTTACGGAAATGAACAAGTTTTGACTAATTGTGCCTTGGGATTAGCTGGTGAAACTGGTCAAGTAGTTGATCTAGTTAAAAACTATACCTTCAGAGGCCAAAAACTCGACAAAGAAGAGCTGAAACACGAAATGGGTGACGTTCTCTGGTATCTTTCTCAAGTCGCAGAATGGGCCGATATTTCCTTTGAAGAGATTGCTCAAACAAACATTAAAACATTAAATGATCGTTATCCGGACGGTTATCGAGATTAACTAAAAAAAGCTAGTCCAGCTCATAATTATGAGTTGGACTAGCTATTTGTTTGAATAGAAACTATAAGTCTACTTGTCAGTAGTTTTCTTTTCGTCTTTGGTTTCTTTTTCGTTTTTGTCTTTAGGTTTCTGTTCTGTTTTTGGTTTTGGTTCTGAGGCAAATTTGGCGAACATTTCGTCTAAATCTTCTTTACGGTTTGCTAATAATCCCATATTATTTGTCCTTTCGGTATCTTTATTGTGTTAAATCATAGCATGATAAGCCAAGATTGTAAATTAAATAGAAATCTTGATTATGTATTATGGTACAAGAATAATGTTGTTAAATGTTGAATAATATTCAAAGGTACCATGAATATTATGCAGTTATATTCGCATATTTCACATATTTCTGCATAAAATATGGATATAAAGAAAAGTTATTGAATAAACAAACAATAAATAGTATAATAACTTACATTGAAACGGGCAATATATAAATTGCCGAGGAGGAACTGAAAATGGAAACTCAACCAGTAATTAAAATTGATAAGCTACAAAAAGTTTATGGCAAAAATGCTGTCTTAAAGGATATTTCAGAAGAAGTTAAATCTGGAGAAGTGATTTGTGTCATTGGACCCTCAGGAGCAGGTAAATCAACCTTTTTACGTTGTCTCAATTTATTAGAAACACCAACAAGTGGATCTGTATTGTTTGAGGGCACTGATTTAACCACCCTTGATGAAAAGCATGTTAATCAGTTACGTGAAAAAATGGGGATGGTTTTCCAAAGCTTCAACTTATTCCCAAATATGACAGTGATTGAAAATCTTAAATTGGCACCCAAAAAAGTTAAAAATGTCTCAGATGAAGAAGCCACAAAAAGTGCGAAAGAATTATTGGAAAAAGTTGGTATGTCTGATAAGGCAGATGCTTACCCAGTCAGTTTATCTGGTGGACAACAGCAACGGGTTGCAATCGCGCGCGCACTGGCTATGAATCCAGAAGTAATGTTATTTGATGAACCTACTAGTGCTTTAGATCCTGAAATGGTTGGTGAAGTTTTGAAAGTTATGCAAGACTTAGCCGACGAAGGCATGACAATGGTCGTGGTCACACACGAAATGGGCTTTGCTAAGAGTGTGGCAGATACAATTTGGTTCATGGCGGATGGATATATTCAAGAATCCGCAGATCCAGAAACATTTTTCTCAAACCCTAAAACTGATCGTGCTAAAGACTTTTTGGAAAAGATTTTGGAAGCCTAGGCTTATAATTAACTACACCGTTAAAACTAACGATGTGGTTATTTTTTTTGAAAAAGTTTGTAAAATTATCTGAAAGTGGATATAGTGTAATAGTAAACTAATACACTATGAAATATTGCATTAGGAATTAAATATACTATTAAAAAACGGGGATGAAAAACATGGACAAATCAAATGTTGTTGAAGTGCAAGATGTTACCAAAACGTATGGTAAGAAAAACGAGAAACAGTATCAAGCTTTGAAAGGCGTTAGCTTTGAAGTTGAATCTGGTGAATTTGTTGGGATTATGGGAGCCAGTGGATCCGGTAAAACCACCTTATTGAATATTTTAAGCACGCTTGATCAACCAACCAGTGGTTCTGTTCTGATTAATGGTAGTGATGTGACGTAATTAAAGGGCAATCAACTTGCTGATTTTCGTGCCAGTCAAATTGGCTTTATTTTCCAAGATTTTAACTTGTTGGAAAGTTTGACCGCACGTGAAAATATCGCATTACCATTATCATTACAAAGTGTTTCACCAAAACAAATTAATCCAAAAGTTGAAGAAATTGCTGCTACTTTGGGAATTGAACAAATTTTGGATTCATATCCAACCGAAGTCAGTGGTGGGCAAAAGCAACGAATTGCGGCTGCTAGAGCTTTGGTACACAATCCAGCAATTTTGTTTGGTGATGAACCAACTGGGGCTTTGGATTCACAAAGTGCCACAGAATTATTAGATACAATGCATGATTTAAATGAACAACACGCCGTATCAATTTTACTGGTAACTCATGATCCATATTCGGCTAGCTATGCGAAACGCATTTTGTTTATTAAAGATGGTCAAATTGGTACTGAACTCGTTCGTGGTGACAAGTCACAACAAGATTTCTATAAAGAAATCCTTGATGAACTTGACACTTTTCAAGATTAGGAGGCAGGATTAATGTTAAATAAACTTGCCTTAGCCGGAATTAAAAATCGATTACGTGATTATATTGTTCTGTTTTCTGGCTTGATTATCAGTAGTGCAATTTTTTATATGTTTATGGCGTTAGCTACAAACAAATCTTTTATTACCAATAATGCTGCAGGTGCAAATGCCAAAATTGTCTTTATGTTTGGTGCCATCTTATTGATGGTGATTACCTTCGTATATGTGTCGTATGCCAATACATTTTTATTGTCGATGCGCAAACGGGATTATGCCACATTTATGATGTTAGGCGCTAAAAGTTCTAAAATTAGCCAATTAATCTTTGTTGAAACTCTCATCATTGGGGTCGTCGCAACTGTCATCGGAGCGGTAGTTGGAGTTGGATTAACGGCTGGTGTCGGGAATGCATTGATTAAAATGATTGGTGTCTCTGCTGGAAACTTCAGTGCCTTTTATTTTCCAGCCATCATTGATACGTTGATTTTCTTCATTGTGATTTTCTTCTTGGCTGCGTTAGTTAACGCATCTAAAATGCGTCAAACGCCGATCTTAGAATTATTACATTCAAACCAAACCCCAACCCGTAACAAGGCTAAATGGGGAGTTCAGCTACTTCAAACAATTGTGGGTCTCATCTCTTTAGCGGTGGGCTATTGGGCCATGGCTGCGATTGAAACGTTACAGTTACTGTCGATTCCGATTGCGCTTCTGACCATCGTCATAGGCAGTTATTTACTGTTTAACGCCGTGGTGATTGTGGTCATCAACTTGCTCAAACGTAACGTTAAGTTTGCCAATAAAGGCTTACGGAATTTTACCCTGTCACAATTAAGTTTCCGAGTCCATTCATACACTATGATTTTATCTGTCGTCTCAATTTTGTTTGCCTTAGCTTTAGGGGCGATTACGGTGGGGATGAATTTCAAAAGCCAAATTCCTGAAATTACCAGTCGTTCTGCAACATATGATGTTGTCACTCATACGCACAATCAAAAAATGAACCAATTAACCGATCAGTTGACTGGAGTTAAAAGTAGTGCGACCCATGAATATAAGGTGGAAGGTAACACTGTTTACTTTATTGGCTCTGAATTTGATAAATCACCAATGCTTTATCCGAAGCGGGATAGTAAGGGTATGGCGATAAACAAATATGAAAAGATCACGCCTGCAACGTTGAGTGAAAAGCCAGAATCTTACTCATATGAAGTAATTAGATTAACTAATGTCAAAAATGATACTGCTAATCATCAAATGAAATTTGTGACGCAGGCTGAATTGAATCAGATGAGTGGTGCAACGCAATAACTGACTACGTATCGACTCAAAGATTTTGAGGCTAATCTGACAGTTGCAAAGAAAATTCAAAACTATGAGAATGAGTTATTCTCAAACAGCGGACGTTTGAGCAGCAAGTACACAATGTATCAATTGTATCTTGGACTCTTCGGTGGGCTCGCCTTTATGGGTTACTTCTTGGGCTTAGCATTCTTAGCGATGCTAGCAAGTACCTTGATGTTCAAAATTTTAGCAGGTGCTGATTATGACAAGGGACGTTATCATATGCTTAATAGAATGGGCGTTCGTCCATCATTATTGAAAAAATCAATTCGAAGCGAATTAGCTGTACTGTTTGGATTACCAGCGGTCTTGGGTGTCGTTCACGTCTTGTTTGGACTGCAGATGTTCAAAGTATTGTTGATTGATCCATACAATGGAATCCTAATCCCATTTGTGGCGTTTATCGTCATCTATCTGATCTACTATGTAATTACAGTGTGGTTGTACGAAAAAATTGTTATGACCGACTAGTTGATAAAATAAAAAGTGGCTGGGAAAAAACTAATTCCAGACTATAAAAAATAAAGGGACTTTGGAAAAACACTCCAAAGTCCCTTT
>NZ_BJEB01000036.1 GCF_005405445.1 Paucilactobacillus nenjiangensis | reverse complement strand
CCGACAACGGAGAAACTAGCAGCTTGATGTTAATGATTGTGAAATTCTAGGTCATCAGTACTTCTTGACAAAGAACCGTCATTTTTTATTGTTAGAGAGTGTCTAAGATAGTTTTTAATTCGCCAGCAGATAACTGTCCAGGGGCAGATGATTTGCCAACAGAACCAAACGTAGCCACGCTACCAAAAGTTTTACCAGCAACACGGCTAATTTTACCTAAATCACCCATCGACATGGTTAATAGCGGTTGAGTGACTTGATGATCTGCCGCAATCGTCGCATCCATTAAGTTCATCACATCTTCGCGATATTTTGGCATTACCGCAACTTTAATGATGTCTGGATTGGCTTTAGCCATTTGCGACATGAGGAAAATTAATTCATTTTTCTCAGGAGTTTTTTCAAAATCGTGATGGCTCATAATCATGGTGACGTCACCATTAGTAGTCAATGAGCGTAGTTGGCCAATTTCAACATCTTCACGGGAGAATTCTACGTCAATAGCATCGACAATTTCAGCTTGGATTAACTGATTGTAGGCGTCAACGTAAATCGTGCCAGGGTAATCAAATTCGCCGCCTTCTTTAACGGTTCGGCTAGTGGCGATGATGGGAATATCGCCCAAGGTGGACTTTAAGTCGATGGCGGTACCGACTAAGGTATCAAAATCTGACAAGTCCGATTGTAAATAATCAAGGCGCCATTCAACCATATCAGCAGCGGAATGGGTGATTTTTTCTGCTTGCTTCAAAACGGATTCATAGTTTTCAGCAATGATGGGCACAATAATTCGTTCGGGTTGGTCTGAACCTAATTCAAGTCCACCAACGATAATTGTTTTACTTTTTTGATCCATAATTTTTTACTTCCTTCGTGTGTCTTAACTTGAGAATATCACGTCATTAACGTGTTTGTAAACAATAAAAATGACCGTCGGCTATTAACTGACGGCCATTCAATTGAATTAATTTTTAAGCTTGGTTTTCTTTTTTAGCAGTTAATTTCTTTTCAAGTTCAGTAACTACTTCGGCATGTTTCTTTTCAGTTAAGGTAACTTTCAACATGTAAACGAAAGCGGCGATAACAATCAAAACGATAGGTGCGTAGAACATGTAAGTTCTGAAATTGAATAATTCACCAGAACTAATGCTACTTGGTTTGGCATTACCAATCATACCTGAATGAACGGCAGCTAAACCAACGATACTGTTAGCAATGGCACCAGCTAATTTATCAATCAAAGGACGAACTGACAAGGTAACTGATTCATTACGAGTACCATTCTTTAATTGGCCATATTCAACACTATCAGTGATAGTCATCAAAGCTGCCAAGAAAATCATTGGGTAAGGGAAGAAGAAAATACCAACGGCAATCAGTACCATGACGATGTTTTGACCGGCAAAGAGGAACAATAGGTAACCAACAAGCATCATAGCAATCCCACCAACGTAAATCGCACGACGTTTAATCAATACAACAACAGTTGGGAAGAGTGAAACTGAGATAATTCCTAAAATAGCAGTAATGACACCGACCATTGAGAAGGCACTAGTGTTTCCAAGTACATATTGGAAGTAGTAAGCCATCAATGAGTTAGTAACCACATAACTTAAAGCAAATAAGAAATATGAAAGAGCTAACCACATTAATTGATCATTTTGGCCGATAACTTTGAAGACATCACGGAAACGAGTTCTTTCAGTATCTTCACGGATAATGTTCTTTTGTTCTTTGGTACCAAGGGCAGTTGCTAAAGCACCTAAGAATGACACGGCACCAACAACAATGGCGAAGCCTAACCAACCAGCACGAGTTTTCTCATCACCAGTTGTACCTGAGAAGGTTTGTGATAACCAAATAATTAATGGGAAGATGAAGATTGGAACACTTTGGGCACCTAATGTTGATCCAAAACGACCAATGGTACCGAATTTAGCACGAACTTTTGAATCAACACTTAAAGCGGGCAGCATTGACCAAAATGAAATATCTTTAAATGAATAGAAGATGTCCAACACAACAAACGAAATTCCGAAAAGAATTAAGTAAAGTGTAGGGTTCTTAGTGGTTAAACCACCAAAGTTAGTAAAGATAATAACTAACATAATGGAACTAACTCCAGCCCCGATGAGTAACCAAGGCTTGAATTTACCCCATTTAGTATTGGTGTTATCAACTGCACCACCGATGATTGGATCAAAAATAATTTCAACTAATCGAATTGCAGTCATCAGTAATGTAACGTAACCAATCATCCGAGCGTTAAAAGCAGAATCGCTTGTGTCGAATAATTGACTGGTAACAAACAACATTAGATAAGTACTTAATGTTGCGTAGAACATGTCATGCCCGAAGGCACCTGCTGCATATGAAGAATACTGTTTAGTATGTTCCATGATTTTCTCCTGTTTCCCCAAATTTTAATATCTGTGTTCCATAATTTTTTCTAGGATTTTGTCTCGTTGTTCTGTTTTAGCAACATCGAAACGGGTTTCTTCGAGATCATTGAAGTCATCAATAATAATCAATGCTTCTAGGTATAATCGAAGTTCGCGCTTGATATATTTTATATCGTCTTCGCCTTCACGTTGAGGATTTGTTCCAACAATTAGTCGGGCAAATTCTTTCGCGTCAATTTTAATTTTGTCATCGTTTGCCATAATGTACAACTCCTTCTTTACAAATAAATAATAGCAATGTAAACGCTTTCTATAATCTAAGCCTAAATGAGTAAAATAGCAAGACTTTTTTAGTAAAAATAGTAAACTAAAGAGTGTGAAAAAAGTAACATATCAGTATTTACGCGCTATGGAGGGCGATTTGATACTCTAAATATTTTTAGTAAAAATAAATCGATTTACCTAATTTTAAGATAATGAAAAAAATTTAATTTTTATTTTCTTCATTATATGTGATGTGAATCTCGTAAAAAGAGCTTAAAGTTGGGCAATTGTCAGTGTATTTAATGACGATGTTTAAAAAGGGTTGACATGAATATGTTGTATTTGTTAAGATATATCCAATGAAATTCACAGGAGATTTTAATATGCTAACAACACACGGAAAAGTAAATAGCTTTTATTACTATTGGTTTATGAAGTGATGTTTGGGTTGACCTCAGACGCAAACATCACGTTCGCGTCTAGGTGACCAATAGTTTTTGAGCATATTAAAAACAATTAGCCACATAGATGTTTCAGCAATCTAAAACACTGTGTGGCTTTTAATAATTATAGGCTATTTGCCTAGTTTTAAGCTTGGAAGTCCCGCAGTGTACACACTGTGGGACTTTTTGTTTCGGTAGAAGGGAGTGAATAATGTTATGACTAAGAGAATTGAAGTAGATGGACATACAGAGTTATACGGATTATTTGCTTATCCTGCAAAACATAGTTTATCGCCATTGATGCATAATCATAGTTTTGAAAAAAATGGAATAAATGCGAAATATTTAGCATTTGACATTGGCCCTGATGACACACAAGCAGCGATTCAAGCAATTAAGACATTAGATTTGAAAGGCGTAAATTTATCCATGCCTTTTAAACAAAAAGTAATTCCATATTTAGATCACATCACTGAACGAGCCGAGTTACTCCAATCAGTTAATGTGATTAAAAACGAACAAGGTGTCTTAACTGGTGATTCTGTCGATGGGGCTGGCTTCTTTGAATCATTAGAGGCAAGTGGAATTAATCCTAAACATCAAACACTGACAATCTTTGGAGCGGGTGGCGCAGGCCTATCAATTATTCAAGCAGCGATTGATCACGGGGCAAAGGAGATTAATGTCTTTAAGCGGCATGGCAAGAATTTTGATACCGTAAAACACCAACTTGAGTTGATGAATGATGGTCATGCGGGAGATGTAAATATCATTGATTACGACGATGAAACTACCATGATTGAAAAAATTAAAGTGAGTCAAATTGTTATCAATAGTACCAACCTAGGCATGGGTGACTATCAAGCGCAAATGCCAGCTCCACCTGGAGTATTAGCAGCATTAACAAACCAAGTAGTGTGTGATGTCATTTACTCACCTGCTAAAACAAAATTTTTAGAATTTGCGAAAGAACAAGGATGCACCATTTTTAATGGGTTAGGAATGTTAGTGTATCAAGGCGCATTAAGCTTTAAATGGTGGACGAACACAGAAATGCCGGTCGATGAAATCAAACAACTAATACTAGAGAGATAAACGAAAGAGGTAATTAATTATGATAATCGTATTAAAAGAAGCTACAGCCAAACAAACCATGCAAACTTTGAAAAATCACTTTGAAGGTACCACAGATGTTTTCACACACAACAATCGGATTGCATTGAACAAAGTGAAACCAGAACAATTAACTGATGAAGAAAAAGCAGGCGCTGAAGAAATTATTATGAACCACCCGGCAGCTGTTCAAGGTAGCCGCGAATTTCACCCAGAAGATACGGTAATTAAGTTACGCCATACAACTATTGGTGGTGACACTGGCCTAACAATGATGTCAGGACCATGTTCAGTTGAATCAGAAGAACATGTGAAAGCCATGGCAGCAGTCGCCAAAGAAGGTGGAGCAACAGTACTTCGTGGTGGTGCCTTTAAACCACGGACTTCACCATACACATTCCAAGGACTTGGCGTGGATGGGCTTAAATACTTAAGAGAAGCAGCCGATGAACAAGGTATGGACATGATTACTGAAGTCATGGATGAAGAACATTTAGACGTTGTGCTCGAATATACCGATGTCCTTCAAATTGGTGCACGTAACATGCAAAACTTCTCACTTTTAAAAGCGGTCGGCAAAGTGGACAAACCAGTGTTATTGAAACGTGGAATGTCAGCTTCAATCGACGACTTGTTAAATGCAGCCGAATACATCGCTGCTGGTGGAAATCATCAAATTATTTTGTCAGAACGAGGCATTCGTTCATTTGATTCAAAATACACACGTAACTTGTTTGATGTTAGTGCAATGCCCGTTTTGAAAAAGTTAACTCATTACCCATTAATTGCTGATCCTAGCCATGCTGAAGGACACTGGGATTTGGTTACCCCAATGGCTTTATCTGCAGTGGCTGCTGGAGCTGATGGTATCGTAGTTGAAATTCATGATAATCCAGAAAAAGCTTTATCTGATGGACCTCAAGCACTCAAACCAGATACTTATTTGGAAATGACTCGCAAAGCTTTTGCATTAGCAGATACATTACAAGAATTAAATATGGGAAAAGAGGCCGTTATTAATGGCTAAAGTGGATGTTAATCTCACTGATAAGAATTACACGGTGTTGATTGAAAATGGTTTATTAGCTCGGATTGGTGAATTGGTGGCAGCACATTGGCAACCACGTCAAATTGCATTAATTACTGATACTAATGTAGGACCATTATATTCAGCCAAAGTGATCTCAAAATTGAGCGAACAAAACTTTCAAGTCCACGAATATGTGGTACCGGCTGGTGAAAGCTCAAAGTCTTGGGAAGTTGCGTCAGAGTTAGCATCTAAAATGGCTGCTGACCACTTTACACGGACTGATGCTGTGATTGCATTAGGCGGTGGAGTGATGGGTGACTTGGCCGGTTTCTTGGCCTCAACCTATATGCGCGGCATTGACTTCATTCAAATTCCAACCTCATTATTAGCCCAAGTTGACAGTTCAGTTGGTGGTAAAACGGCAATTGACTTAGGCGAAGCTAAAAACATTATTGGTACTTTTTATCAACCAGACGCGGTCTTTATTGATCCGGAAACTTTGGATACCTTGTCCGATCGGTATGTCGCTGAAGGCTATGGGGAAATTGTTAAAACGGCTGCACTAGATTCAGTTGATTTCTGGAACTTAATCGAAACTATCGATTCAATTGCAGATATTCGTGGGCACGCAACTGAATTAAGCCAACGCAGTATTGGTTATAAAGCTAAAATTGTGATGGAAGATGAAAAAGAAGCCGGCAACCGGGCACTGTTGAACTTTGGTCATACCATGGGCCACGCCATTGAACTGTTAGCACACGGCGATTTAGCACATGGTGAGGCAGTTAGTATTGGCATGACGCACATCATGCAAGTCTTCGAAGAACACGGAATGGCTGATGCAGGGATTACGGCGACAATTAAAGAGCGATTTGCAGCGGTGGGATTACCAACTGATTCAGACTTATTATTTACCGATGCATTTTACGAAAAGATTCTTAATGATAAAAAGAATAGAAATGGTACACTTAATCTTGTGTACGTGAAAACATTTGGAGAACCTGCTATTTATGGGATTCCATCGACTTCAGTCAAAGATTTTTTTAATAATAAAGATTAATTAAGGGGTTTTAGATATGCGTTACGTTACTGCGGGTGAGTCACACGGCCCAGAACTTACAGCGATTATTGAAGGCATTCCTGCCGGATTACACATTTCAGCAGACAAAATTAACGACGATTTACACCGTCGCCAACAAGGATACGGTCGTGGAAATCGCATGAAGATTGAAACGGACCAAGTCAAAATTTTGAATGGTGTCCGTCATCAAAAAGCATTAGGCTCACCAATTACCTTAAATGTGACTAATGATGATCATGCTCACTGGGGTGAAATTATGTCACCAACCGCTGAAGAAACACCAGATAATAGTGTGCGGAAAGTGACGCGTCCGCGTCCAGGACATGCTGATTTGGTTGGGGGAATGAAATACCAACATACAGACTTACGGAATGTCTTGGAACGTTCCAGTGCGCGTGAAACAACCATGCGCGTGGCAGTGGGTAGTTTATGTAAACAGTTATTATCTGAACTAGGTGTTGAAGTACTCGGATTTGTCCGTGAAATTGGCGGAATTGAAGCTGATGCAGACAAATTGTCACAATTTGAAGGGCTGACTGATTTAAAGAAAGTTACTGATGAAAGTGAAACTCGGACTTTTGATGCTGATGCCGATGAAAAAATGAAAGCATTGATTGATGAAACCAAGCGTGCCGGCGATACTCTCGGCGGCGTGGTTGAAGTGATTGCAACGGGGATGCCAGCTGGAATTGGTAGTTATGTCGGAGCTGATACTAAATTAGACGCTAAAGTGGCCGCATCGATTGTGGGTATTAATGCATTTAAGGGAGTCGAATTTGGTGATGGGTTCCAATTTGCCAAGAATCCAGGGAGCCAAGGAATGGATGAAATATTCTATTCTGAAGAAACTGGTTTTTATCGCAAATCTAACCATTTAGGTGGTTTTGAAGGCGGCATGACTAATGGCCAACCAGTTGTCGTAAAGGCCGTTATGAAGCCAATTCCTACTCTATACAAACCTTTGATGAGTGTAGATGTTAATACCAAAGAAGCTTACAAAGCAAACGTAGAACGTTCCGATACAACGGCAGTTACTGCTGCCGCGGTAGTGGCAGAAGCCATGGTGGCAATCACCTTAGCCGAAGCGTTACTGGATAAGTTTGATACGGATGCGATTGATCGTTTAAAGGCGCAACTCGCTGCCTATAAAGAAGAAATTAAGAAATATTAGGAGTTGAACAAAATGTCTACAGTTGATTTACCTAACAGTAATAGTGGTCTTCATGGAGCGTTAACGGTTCCTGGTGACAAAAGCATTTCGCATCGAAGTATTATGCTGGGCGCAATTAGTCACGGGACAACCACAGTTGATCATTTCCTTTTATCTGATGACTGTTTACACACGATTGGTGCATTTCGTGAACTCGGTGTCAAAATTGATGTAGATGGAGATCACGTATCTATAGAAGGTAAAGGTGGTTTTCGCAATTTTGATAAGCCAAAGAAACCGTTAGATATGGGAAATTCGGGTACTTCCACGCGGTTGCTATTAGGACTATTGGCAAACCAACCATTTGATATTGCTATGTTTGGGGATGCTTCACTAAGTAAGCGTCCAATCAAACGAGTGAGTGATCCTTTAACTCAAATGGGTGCCAAAGTTGCAGCAACGAATGGCAATTTTTTGCCGTTAACTTTACATCCCAATGATGGACTAACTGGTATTGACTACAAACTACCAGTGGCCAGCGCACAAGTTAAAAGTGCGTTGATTTGGGCCGGATTACAAGCTGAAACTCCTAGTCATTTAACAGAAAAACTCATTACACGTAATCATACTGAAAAGATGTTGGAACAATTTGGCGGTCATTTGGAACAAGATGGCTTAAATATCACGGTGACACCACAGTCTGATTTTACCGCGCAACATGTAACCGTTCCGGGTGATATTTCTTCTGCTGCTTTCTTCCTGATTGCGGGGGCCTGTGTGCCGGGCAGTGAGATTACTCTCAATAAAGTTGGCTTGAACGATACTCGAGATGGTATTTTAAAGGCGCTTGATCAAATGGGTGCCCAGTATACGATTAATAACCGCACCAATGACAGCGAGCCAATGGGTGATATCACGATTGGTTATCAACAACTGAACGCTTTAACACTAGGCGCTGCTGATGTTCCTGCATTAGTTGATGAAATTCCATTGTTGGCATTGGCTGCGACTCAGGCCAAAGGTCAGACGGTAATCACTGGTGCTGAAGAATTGCGCGTTAAGGAAACTGATCGAATTGCGACAGTGACAGAAGAATTAACTAAAATGGGTGCTGATATTACGGCCACGCCAGATGGCTTTATTATTAATGGTGGTACGAAACTTCATGCTGCCAACACACCTCTCCAATCGCATGGTGATCACCGTATCGGTATGATGATGGCAGTCGCAAATTTGATGGCTGATGGTGACAATCAATTAGCTGATGCTGATGCAATTGCAGTTTCTTATCCTCAATTCTTTGATGATTTGAAGAGCTTGAATAAGTAGTGTGCGAGTCGTTCCGGGTTGGCCTTGAGGACTAACGAAAATAATTATATTTCGTAGTTTGAAATAAATTATTAAAGTTAGACACAGAGGACAGGAACGACGAGCATGACTCAGGTGATTGGACCGTCTCGAGGACTAACGAAAATAATTATATTTCGTAGTTTGAAATAAATTATTAAAGTTAGACACGATAACAGGAACTACGAGCATGAGTCAGTTAGGCAAAATAAGCATAAATGGGAGTTCTAAGATGAGAATTGTGGTAAATGGACTGGGCGAAATGGGAGCATCACTCGCATTAGCTATTAAAAATGGACAAGAAAATGCTGAAATTATTGGTGTTGACCTCAATGTTAAAACGCTACAACGCGCCAAAGAAATTGGCTTAGCAGACGAAGTTAACACGGATTTATTTGCGGTTGCTCCGACGGCGGATGTGATTATTTTAGCCACGCCCATTCATATTATTATCGATAGTCTTCATAAGCTTTCTCATGCTGATTTAAAATCAACCGTCCTCATTACTGATACGGGTAGTACCAAAAAACAGGTAATGGATGCGGCCGATGAATTGATTAACAACGGGACTAGTTTTGTTGGTGGCCATGCAATGGCCGGAACAGCAAAAGCCGGAATTGATGCACTTGATGCACACTTGTACGATTCAGCACCATACTTTCTGGTTTCAGAAAACCAGGCAGATTTGGATCGACTGCGGAACTTATTGTCATCATTACATTTAAATTTTGTCGAAACTACTGCAAAAAAACATGATGAAATGATGGCCATGCTCAGTGACTTACCGCATATTGTTGCGGCAAGTTTGGTCAATGCGTCTTCGTTGACTTTAGCAAACCATCCAGAATTACCACAATATGCTGCCGGTGGATTTAAAGATACAACGCGAATCGGTGGTGCGGATCCACAAATGTGGACGGATATTTTACAAACTAATCGGGATGCAACCCTCGAAGCAATTGAGCTGTATCAGCAACAAATCGACACTTTAAAACAAGCATTAATAAATAATAACTCAACCGAGATTTTTGATTTTTTTGCTGCTTCTAAGCAAACTCGGATGACAATGGAGGATGATTTCTAATGGCTCATGTAGTTTTAGTTGGCTTTATGGGAACTGGCAAAACCACGGTTGGCGCAGAATTGGCTAAACGAATGGAATTAACTCAGTTTGATTTAGATGATTTGATTGAAGCGAAACTCGGAGAAACCATTAAGACGTTTTTTGCCCGTGAAGGTGAAGCTAAGTTTAGAGAAATCGAGACTGAAGTTTTAGATGAGTATTTAGATAACGAAGGTATTCTCTCAACAGGCGGCGGGGTAGTCATGAAAGACTTAAATCGTGAATTGTTGAAGGAAACACAAACTCCGGTAGTTTATTTACGTACGCAACCAAATAAAATTATGGATCGCTTGAGCGGTGAAACTGACGGCCGTCCAGTATTGAAAAATATGACCTCTAAACGTTTCAATGACTTATGGCAATTTAGAGCGCCGCTGTATGAGGAAGTCTCTGATATTGTGATTGATACTGACCAATTAACACCGAAAGAATTATCGTATGAAATTATGAGAATGATTGGCGAGAGGAGAACTAAGTAATGGAATTGGATCATCTTCGACAACAAATTGACGAATGTGATAATGAAATCATGACGGCATTAGAAAAAAGATTACAAGTCGTTCATCAAGTGGGAGAATACAAAGCAGCACACAATTTGCCCATCGTTCAAACGAGTCGTCGTCAAGAATTAATTAAACGGCTTCAAGAAGAATTTGGTAGTGATAATCTGACTCCCGAATTTATCAAAGATTTATATGGCTTGATTATTAATCATGCTGAATCATTGGAGTAAATCGCTTTAATTAGCGACACATACATATCTTTGTATGAACTAATAAAATATTGTGGACAATATACAATTTAAGTTAACAAAAAACAGTTCTCAAAGTAGAATCGAATTAAAATTCTTTAACTACTTGATAACTGTTTTTTTATTTGTTCACAATGGAATGAGCTTCTATAAAAGTGCTATATGTTTGAACTTATAGGAATAATTATATCTCTAAAAATTAAATTGTTGATCTGTTCACTATTTTTTTCAGAGTTTTGTATGCCTGACATTAAAATCCCAGATGCAGTTTTTTTAACATCTCCGTCATTTTTTGCATTTAAATAATATTTAATTGCTCCATTTTTCGAATTGTAGTCAAGTAAAGTTATTGTAATTTTTATGTATTTTCCCTTTAATGACTTAGCTCCAATCAGCATGTGGTTTAGAACATCCCTGATTGTACCAAAATACGGGCTTTCGTAATTGATATATTCTGAGTCTAAGTAATATTTATCAGATAAAATTGACAATCTTTGAATCTTTTCTGACGGTACTGTGAGTTCCGTTCTTTTTGTATTACTTAATTTGAACATATTGTCACCTCCAAGTGACATTAACCACAATATTGATTAAATTCAATGGATATCGTTGAATTGATTCATCACGCTTTTGTAACAAGACTATGTCACTCTTTTTTAACAATTTTCCTCTATCTATTTTATTGCATGTGATTAAATTTCGTATATTGTAACATGTTTTTATTGAGTTTCAATTGAATTTTGTCCCGTATTTCACTAATTTTTGTGGATTACAACGAATATTAAAATGATAAAATACTGATAAATTAGTAAAATTTGACAATTTTATAAAAAAGTATATTAAACATATTAAATATATCGCCCCATTCTTAATACTAATTTTCACAATGATTTTAATTGTAATCTCATTTAAGCTGATTAATTTTATTAAAAATTTGAGAAAATAGCGATAAACGTTTGGAAATTAAGATAATTCGCTTTGAAAAATATATATTCTAATAATTTTATTAAAACAAAATTAGAATAATATTGTGAAAAGTATTCAATCTTTGTGAAGAATGTGGTACAATACCTCCTGTAAACGTTTGCAATTAAATATAAAAATTTAAGGAGATGGCATTAACATGCGATATGACTATGATGGAAAAGTTGCTATTGTAACAGGTGGTGCTAAAGGAATCGGCCGTGAGGTCGTGCAGGGTATTGTGAATGGTGGCGGTAAAGTCGCATTATTAGACATTGACGATGATGCAGGTAAAAAAACCGTTGCTGATATGGGCGACGGAAATAGATTTTATCACGTTGATCAAGCGAATAGGGAAGAAGTTAATTCAACATTTGCTCAAATTATTAAAGATTTCACAAAAGTAGATTTATTGGTTAATGTTGCTGGAATTATTAGTGCAAAGCCATTTGATGAATTACCTCCAGAAGAATGGGATCGCACAATTAAAATTAACTTAACGGGTCCATACAACACTGTTGCAGCAATATGGAGCCACTTTAAAGATAATGGTGGCGGTAGAATTGTAAATGTTTCTTCTGTTGCTGGTAAAATTGGCGGTGGATTATTAGGTACTGTTGCTTACGCTTCTTCAAAGGCGGGCTTAAATGGATTCACCAAGGCCGTTGCAAAAGAGGGAGGAAAATATGGTATTTATGCAAATGCTGTAGCACCTTCATTTACACATACATCAATGACTAAGTCGTTATCTGAAGATCCGGAAAAGAACGCAAAAGTAATTGGAATTATTCCTTTGGGTCGGCCAGCAGAAGCCGTGGAAATCGCTCAAATGATTCTCTTCTTTGGATCTGATGCTGCTAGCTTTATTACAGGAGAAATTGGTGACGCTGATGGTGGCGTTGTAATGGATGGCTAGGGAGGAGTGAATTGATATGGCTGAAAATGTAAAGAAGAAAAAACATTTTTCTATTCCAGGTGGTAATATTATTATCCCCATGTTTATTGGTGCGGCAATTAACACCTTTTTCCCTTCATTTTTAAAAATTGGAGGTTTTACAACTCCGCTTGCAACTGGGTCAGGTGCACTTGTTGGATCGTTCCTCTTTGTTATTGGGGGAACAATTTCATTTAAAACTGCACCTGCTGCAATTAAACGTGGTGGTTCAATTATCTTGACGAAAGTTATTGTTGCCGTTGTACTTGGATTATTAGTTGGTAAGTTAATGAACAACAACTTCTTAGGTCTGAGTGCACTTGCAATCATTGGTGGTATGTCTGGTGCCAACAATGCCATGTATGCAGGGATTGTTCATGACTTTGGAGATGAAGTCGATGAAGCTGCAGTTGGTATCACAATTCTAAGTGTTGGGCCTTATGTTACTATGATTGCCTTAGCAGCATCAGGGCTGGCAACATTTTCAATTGTTACTTTATTAGCAACCATTCTGCCTTTGTTAGTTGGTATGATTCTTGCCAACCTATTTCCAGCAGTTAAAAAGATTCTTAATGATGGTATGAATGCATCTATCGTTGTTGTTGGATTTGCACTGGGATGTTCTATGAACTTCCAACAAATCTTTGTTTCAGGAGCATCTGGTATTTTGTTAGGTGTCATCATTACTCTTGTTGGTGGTGTATTTACAATACTCGTCGACAAATTAGTAGGTGGCTCAGGTGTTGCCGGAGCTGCAATTTCAAGTTGTGCTGGTGCCAACATGGCAACTCCTGCTGCCCTTGCAGCTGTTGATGCTAGTTATAAATCTATCCAAACGACGGCAACAACTCAAATTACTGCAGCTGTTGTTGTCACAGCGATTTTGACTCCAATGCTTACCGCGTGGATTGCAAAACGCAATGCAAAAAAACGTGGTGAAACTAAAGTTGAAGCTCAAGCATAAAAATTATTTCATTTTAGATTATTTTTAAATTGGAATTAAGTGCATGTCTACATTTAACTTCAGAAAAAATATTTATAACATTTGTGAGAACTGTGTAAAAGCAGTTCTCATTTTTTGTTAAAATAGATGTGAAAGTACGAGGTGTTGAAATGAATCCAAATCAAGAAAAACAATTAACGTTAATCGAAGAATTTGTCACTAAAGAAATGAGCGCCGATACAAGTGGACACGGGATGGATCATCTGAATCGTGTCACCAAAATGATCAATAAGATTGGACCGCACGAACAGGCGGATATGTTTATTAGTCTGGCAGCCGGGTGGCTACATGATGTCATTGATGACAAGCTGACGAACCAGCCGGAACAACAACAGATGAAAGTATGGTCATTTTTAAAATTGATTGGAGCCACCAACAATCAGGTTCAAGCCATCAAAAATATTATTTTGAACATGTCGTTTTCAAAGAGTTTATCTGGTAGTCAATCTGAATTATCAATTGAGGGCCAAGTGGTCCAAGACGCTGATCGGTTGGATGCGATTGGGGCATTAGGGATTGGCCGGGCGTTTTATTACAGTGGTCATATGGGTGAGGAAATGTATAATCCAAGCGTTGAGCCCAGATTGAATTTAACTAAGGAACAATATCGAAATGAACCTGGAACAACGATTAATCATTTTTACGAAAAGCTGTTCCTAATTACTGATCGATTAAACACTGAGACAGCTAAGCAAATTGGGGCTAAACGACAAGCAATCATGCAGGATTTTGTCAAACATTTTAAGCAAGAATGGAATGGCGATTAGTTATAATAAGATAATTAATTTAGATGATTATTAATTTTTCTTTATGAGAAATGGTATTTACTAGCCAAGCCACTTTAGTTTTAGGTATAATTATTGTATTCATAAGAAAAGTATAAAGTGTGGAGGAACATTGATTGCAAATTAACAATCAACGTGTCTGGTTACTGAACGTAATCAGAGGAGCATTAATAGGCTCCGGATTTATTTTACCAGGTATTAGTGGTGGTGCATTGTCGGTGGTTTTTGGGTTGTATGAACCACTAATCAAATTTTTGGCCCATCCGTTTAAGAACTTTAGACAAAACTTTTTCTTCTTTCTACCGGTTGGAATAGGTGGAATACTGGGGGTTTTTGGCTTATCGTTTGCGGTTAGTTACCTATTAGGGAATTACGAAACGATTGTTCTTTGGTTCTTTATCGGCGCAATTTTAGGGACCATTCCCGCCATGTGGCAAGATTCTGGTAAGTGTGGACGCGCAAAATTAGATATTGGCCTAATGATTATTGCGTTTATCTGTATGACCTTGTTTTTAAAGTTTGGCTTGTCAAATGTCAGCCAGATTGATGCCAATTTATGGTCATGGGTATTAGCCGGAATTTTAATTGGATTAGGGTTGGTGATTCCAGGCTTGAGTCCTTCTAATTTTCTGATTTATTTAGGACTTTACAAGGGAATGTCAGATGGAATCAAAACTGGGGATGTTGGCGTGCTTTTACCATTGTTTATTGGCGTGGTGTTGGTGATTGCGTTGCTTTCCAAAGTGATGAATTGGCTGTTTGAAATTGCGTATTCTAAACTGTTTCACATCGTGTTTGGCATCGTGATGGCATCGACCATTATGATTGTTCCAACTGATTATCACGGCATCGGTATGATGGGAATCGTAGCAGCGGTGGTATTATGTATTTTAGGAACCATTTTAGGATGGAAAATGAGTCAATTAGAAAAAGTCGTTAGTAAATAATTTGATCAATAAGGAGAAATTAATTGGAAGTTAGTATTGTATATTGGATAGGCTTTTTTGCCTTCATTGTTGTAATGTTGTTACTTGATTTAGGCGTGTTTCACAAAGGAAATGAAGCACCCACTATCAAGTCGTCTTTACTGTGGAGTGCATTTTGGATTGTGTTAGCTTTCTGTTTTGCCGGCTGGATTTGGTCATATGCTGGGGCAAGTTATTCATTAGACTTTATCACTGCTTATTTATTGGAAAAATCGTTAAGTATTGATAACTTGTTCATCTTTATTTTGGTCTTTGGCTTCTTCAAAATTGATGTTAAATACCAGCATCGATTACTATTCTGGGGTGTCTTTGGGGCCTTAGTCATGCGAGTAATCTTCATCTTTGCTGGAGTGGCCTTATTGGACAAGTTCAAATGGCTAATGATTATTTTTGGAATCTTCCTGATTTACACCGGGATTAATATGTTGTTTGAAAAAGATGGTGGCACCAAGAGCTTGAACGATAGTCCAATTATCAAAGTCATTCGCAAAGTGATTCCCATTAAAGAAGATGCGACTGAGCCTCATTTCTTAACCAGAGTTGATGGTAAACTAATGGCGACACAATTCTTAGTAGCCTTACTCTTTATTGAAGCATCTGACTTACTGTTTGCGGTTGATTCGATTCCGGCCGTTTTATCAGTTTCTCAAAATACCTTTATTGTGGTTACATCTAACATTTTTGCGATTATGGGATTACGTTCGCTATACTTCGCATTAAACGGTGTCTTACCACTATTCCGTTATATTAAATATGCGCTGTCAGTTATCTTAGCCTTTATCGGAGTTAAGATGGTCTTGAATGAAAGTGCGCACTACTTTGGTTGGCATTTTCAAATTTCAAACGTCGTGTCATTGCTGGTGATTGTCGTGTTAATTACGATTGCCATCGTTGCGTCAATCATCGTCGATAAAGCGGAACAACGTAAAAAAATGTAATTCGTATAAAAAAGGACTTTTCCATCGCGGAAGAGTCCTTTACTTTTTGGCCAAAATAACTATTCTTAAAATCAGGTTTGTTAAGGTAGAAATAATAATTGCCAGTACCATCGCTGAATAGAGTGGCAGCATGAATGATTGTAAGGTGGTGGCAATATCAACTGTTTGGGTGATGAAAGTCATGATTAAAGAAATGACCGCCATGACAATGATGAAGAAGACAACGCCGGATAAAGAACTGTTTAAATCGGACCGACTTAAGTCAAAACCACCCACACAAATGTTAATCAGCACTAAAATCCAAATGATAATCCCGATGATTCCATATGGTGAATCGGAAAATAGGCTCAAATCAGAAATTGACTGGGTACTGACGTAGGTTTGCCACGAAGATAGAGCGTTTGGTACTAACCACTTTGAAAGCAACCAAATGACTATCGTATTGCCAATAATTGGGGCAATCCCGATGAATAAATTTCCCAATCGTTGATAAAAATTTGACCGATTAAAGCTATGTGACACATAACCTAACGCTTGGTCATCCGGATCATTTTTCTTAGGAAAACGAACGAGGCGAAACTTTTCAATTTTATGATGAAAAATCAGTGCCATAATCAGATGGCTGGATTCATGAATGGCAATGCCAATGAAGCCCATCCAGATTTGAGCATTATAGCCAAAATAATTGGCCGTAATCTTTTTACTGTTGTGATTGACTAACACTAAAAATGTGCCAAAAATAATAGGAAAAATGGCGACATACAGTAATAAATATCCAAAATTTGTGATGAGGGAATTTGTCATAGTTTATCTTTCTATTGTTTTAAGTCGACAAACTTGCCATTGACGACTGATGCCATATCTGCAGCGTTGATTTTTATGGAACGACCAATTTTACCGGAAGAAACATAAATTTCTGGTACGGTCGTGGCTTCTTGATCAATATAGATCGGGTATTTGAACTTTTCGTAAATACCAATTGGAGTATTGGCACCATGTTCATAACCGGTCGTTTTGAGTAAATCAGTTAAAGGTACCATCGACACCTTTTTATTGCCAGATTCCTTGGCTAGTTTTTTTTCATCCAAATGCCAATCCACAGGTACCACGCCAACGACTGGACCCGTAGTTGGCCCTGTGAGAACTAGGGTTTTATAGATTAAATGTTCATCTATGTCACCATGATTAACGTCTAGTTGTTGAACGTCGCCCTCTTGTTTGGTGGGAAATTCGGTTTGTTCATAATTGACTTGATGTTTATCGAGAATTTGTTCAACTAAAGTTTTTTTAACTTTCTTTTTTTTACCCATGAGTAACCTCCAAATAAGTTTCGTTGGGTCGGACCAATTTTATTAAAGTATACATCCAATTAGAAAATCTGTTATACTTTTGAGAGAATAGAATAACGAGTGCCAAAATATAGGAGTTAGTTTTCATGGCAGATTTAGTATACCGCAAGATAATGCATGACCTCAAAGCGCGAATTTTTAACCAAGAATTCGAAAATAAAAAATTACCAGATGAACGTAGTCTGAGTGAGTCATACAGCGTGAGTCGTAGTTCCATTAAACGTGCGTTAAACGTGATGGCTCAACAAGGAATTATTTTTAAAAAACGTGGTTCAGGAACCTTCATTAATCCACTGTATTTAAAAAATCAGTCGCTCTTTAATTATGAAGGAACTAACCTAGGTGTGACAGATAGTTTTCATATGGCCGGTAAACATCCTAGCATTAAATTACTTGATTATCAGGTTATTCCAGCTAGCAAGGAATTACAACAAGATTTATTCTTGGGACCAGATGATTTTGTCTATGAAATCAAACGGTTACGCTTATTTGATGACGAACCAATCATCATTGAAACTGGCTATATTCCTATTAAAGTGATGCCAGGATTAACGCAAAAGGTAGTCAAAGGTTCAATCTTTAATTACTTATCTGAAATCGAAGGCAAGTCAGTTACCAAATCATTTATGTCGATTTTGGCCGAACCATCCAATGCCAAGGATCAAGAACTACTGGGATTAACTGAAAATGAACCAGTTGGAATCATGGAAGGAATTTTTTTCTTGGATGATGGAACCCCATTTGAAGTTTCCAATATGCGAGTTCATTACAAGTATTTAAAATATAATACATTTGTTAGTTTAGATGAAGAATAAGATGAATTCTTCATCTTTTTTTATCGATAAATTCAAATTATCGACTTAAATCAGCCATTTTTTTAGACTATGATGAGGTCTGAAGCGTTTATTTACTTGAATTACAATATGTCAATAAAAATTGGACCGTATCAATTTTCAAAAAAGTTGACTTTTTCGAAAATGTAGGTAAAATAGTCATTGTAAATTGTTACTTAGGTATATTTACGTAAGTCGCATCAAACACTATGTTGTTATTAATTCATTTAATTTAAGGAGTGTTAATTTCATGGCAGTAGATTTTGATTCAAAAGAATATCTAGCTAAAGTCGATGCTTGGTGGCGTGCTACCAACTACCTTTCAGCAGGTATGATCTTTTTAAAGAACAACCCTTTGTTCTCAGTTACAAATACACCAATCCAAGCTGACGATGTTAAAGTTAAGCCTATTGGTCACTGGGGTACTATCTCAGGCCAAACTTTCCTTTATGCTCATGCTAACCGTTTAATCAACAAGTTTGATTTAAACATGTTCTATATCGGTGGCCCAGGTCACGGTGGACAAGTTATGGTTACCAACAGTTATTTGGATGGTTCATATACTGAAGCCTACCCAGAAATTACTCAAGATGTTGAAGGTATGACTCGCTTATTCAAGCGTTTCTCATTCCCAGGTGGAATTGGTTCACATATGACTGCCCAAACACCAGGTTCACTTCATGAAGGTGGAGAACTTGGGTACTCATTATCACACGCAACTGGTGCTATCTTAGATAACCCAGACCAAATTGCATTTACTGTAATTGGTGATGGTGAAGTTGAAACTGGACCTGCCATGACAGCATGGCACTCAATCAAATTCGTTAACCCTAAGAATGATGGTGCAGTATTGCCTATCTTAGACTTAAACGGATTCAAGATTTCAAACCCAACTATTTTCTCACGTATGAGTGATGTTGAAATTACTAAGTTCTTCGAAGGACTTGGCTACTCACCTCGCTTTATTGAAAACTCAGATATCCATGATTACATGGCTTATCACGAATTAGCTGCTAAGACATTTGATGACGCTATCCGCGATATCAAAGACATCCAAAATGACGCACGTGAAAACGGTCGTTACCAAGATGGCGAAATTGCAGCATGGCCTGTTATCATTGCTCGTTTACCTAAGGGCTGGGGCGGACCTAAGTTCGATACAGCAGGAATGCCTATCGAAAATTCATTCCGTGCTCACCAAGTGCCATTGGGTCTTGCACAACACAAGTTGGCAGAATTGCCTGAATTCGAAGAATGGTTGAATTCATACAAACCAACTGAATTGTTCAACACTGATGGTTCACTTAAGGACGAAGTTGCAGCTATGGCACCTAAGGGTGACAAGCGTATGGCAAGTAACCCAGTTGCTAATGCCGGCCGCCGTCGTGGTGAAAAAGCTCCAGAACTAGCTATGGCTAGCTGGAAAGACTTCGCCAACGAAATTACTCCAGAAAACCGTGGAACTGAATTAGCTGATGCTAACCGTAACATGGATATGAACGTACTTTCTGGATTCTTTGCTGATATTGCTAAGAAGAACCCAACTACATTCCGTATCTTCGGACCTGACGAAACTATGTCAAACCGTCTATGGGATATGTTCAAGGTTTCTAACCGTCAATGGATGGAAGAAGTTCACGAACCAAATGACCAACATGAAGGTCCTGAAGGCCGTATCTTAGATGCACAACTTTCAGAACATCAAGCTGAAGGTTGGCTAGAATCATATACACTTACTGGTCGTACTGGTGTCTTCACATCTTACGAATCATTCCTTCGTGTAGTGGATTCAATGATTACTCAACACTTCAAGTGGATTCGCCAAGCTGCAGAACAACCATGGCGTAACGATTATCCATCATTGAACTTGATTTCTACATCTACTGTATTCCAACAAGATCATAATGGATACACTCACCAAGATCCAGGTATGTTAACTCACTTGTCTGAAAAGAAGGCTGACTTTGTTCGCCAATACTTGCCAGGCGATGCTAACACATTACTTGCTGTCTTTGGTCGTGCATTTACTGAACGTCAAAAGATTAACCACGTTGTTGCTTCAAAACAACCACGTCAACAATGGTTCTCAGTTGATGAAGCTGAAACACTTGCTAACGAAGGTTTGAAGACAATCGACTGGGCATCTACTGTTGCTGAAGGCGAAGACGCTGATATTATTTTCGCATCTGCTGGTGTTGAACCAACAAACGAATCATTAGCTACTATCGACCTTATTCATGAAGCATTCCCAACTGTCAAATTCCGTTATGTAAACGTTGTTGAATTAAACCGTCTACAAAAGAAGAATGGTAAGCAAAATGCTGACCGTGCTTTGACTGACGCTGAATTTACTAAGTTCTTCGGCGAATCAGGAACTCCTGTATTATTCGGATTCCATGGTTACGAAGACTTGATTGAATCATACTTCTACGAACGCGCTCACCTCGGTTTGAGTGTTCATGGATACCGTGAAGATGGTGATATTACTACTGCATACGACATGCGTGTATACTCACAATTGGATCGTTTCAACCAAGCTAAAGATGCTGCTTCATTGTTAGCTGCTAAGGGAGCAATCTCACAAGCAGACGCTGATGCATTTGATAAGAAGATGGATGCCATCTTGGCTAAGCATTTCGATGTTACTCGTAATGAAGGACATGATATTCCTGAATTTACTGACTGGACATGGAAAGCTGTTAAATAATTAACATTGTTAATTGAAGGAAGCTTCTGCTCATCGAATGAGTAGAAGCTTTTTTTTGTGGGTCTTCGTCAACTGGTATTGGTGACCCAGATATTGGGTTCTTTGTCAAGAAGTACTGATGACCTAGAATTTCACAATCATTAACATCAAGCTGCTAGTTTCTCCGTTGTCGG
>NZ_BJEB01000035.1 GCF_005405445.1 Paucilactobacillus nenjiangensis | reverse complement strand
AATTATACATTTTTTTCAAATTTATGGGTACTTTTGTTTTAGTGCGCCGTAAATTTATTTTGTTTCATATAAAAGCAACTCATCTAAAATTTTTAGGTGAGTTGTTTTTTATGTGGAATCACAATTAACGTTTTTGAATCACAATTAATTTAGGTGGCGTATGGGCTTGATTAACAAATTGATATTCGAGGACATTAAATTCTTTTTGTGGGAGAGTGGCAGTAAATTTTTCCACAGCAATTCTTTCGTCATTCCCGCCAGGATGTCCATAATACACAACTAAACAAATCAAACCTTCCGTCCTTAAGTGAGGTAACATTTTTTGAACAGCTTCAATGGTGGTTTGTCCGTGAGTAATTACTGACTTATCACCACTTGGCAAATAGCCTAAGTTAAAAATGGCTGCGGACAGATCTGTGGATAGATATTGGTCAACGTTTTGATGTCCAGTTTGGTACAGTGAAACATTTTGTAAATTGGCAGCGGCTAATCTGGTGGTAGTGGCTTGGATTGCTGCTGGTTGAATGTCAAAGCCAAGTACTTGACCAGAATTACCAACTAATTCAGCTAAAAATTGAGTGTCATGACCATTACCAACAGTTGCATCAACGACGGTTTCACCAGGGCGAACGGTATTTTTTAATAATTCGTGACTGTATTGTAGTGCAGGAGCTAATTTCATAATCATGCCTTCTTTATTTTAAATACAAATTGACCAATGGTAATGACTATAAATCCAAGACAAAAACCTGCCAGGACATCACTGGGATAGTGAACGCCAATATAAATCCGTGAGATTCCTACTAACAAGATGGCAAACAACAAAATAGCGATTAATAACCATTTCACGTAGCGAGGAATTGGGAGCCGTTGAACTAGAAGAATAATTGAACCGAACACCAAAGTCGCAATCGCAGAGTGACCACTTGGAAAACTGTAACCGCCATAATGTAATAGCTGGTTAGTTTGTGGGCGAGCACGATCAATCATGTCTTTAATACCCACGTTGATTATTGAACCAACTAGTGGAATCAGTAAGAAAAAGAAACCAATCCGATAAAATTTGTACATGAACAAGACCGCAACACCAACCACCACGACAATCATAATCGGTAGAGTGTTAAAGAACACAGTATAGGCTTTAAAAAAGGCCGTTTTTGATGGTGAAAATTGGCGAATCAAGTTAATGATGGTCTGATCAAATGTGTGCACCCAGTTGGCATTCATTTTGATACCGGTCAATAGGGCGATAAAAATTAGGAGGGCGGCAACAAAGAAGGCTGCCTGAGTTTTACTTATCCGTTGTGTAATCATTTATCTTCATCCTTGTTAAGTTTATATCTTTAGTCTACCACATCAGCCACCTTGCAAAGACGGGATTGGTTTGGTACTATTGTATCAATATTTGATTGTTGAAAAGGAATAGTAAATTTCTGGTATTTTAAAGAGACTGCGTGCTAGTGTGAACGTGGAAATATTAGTTTTTGAACTCACCTTTAAAAACTTTTCGCTGAACTAAGTAAGTGAAAACGTGATTTCGCGTTACGAAAGACAAGCGCTACAGTAATGTAGAAAATGGGTGGTACCGCGGAGTTTATTCGTCCTATAGGAGTTTTTCCTATGGGATTTTTTTATTTCAACAACAAAAATACATAATATTTTTAAGGAAGAAGAGAATAACATGGCATACGAACATGATGCGATTGAAAAAAAATGGCAAAAATTTTGGCAAGATAACAAGACGTTTAAGGCAACAATTAATAATGATAAGCCAAAGTATTATGCCTTAGATATGTTCCCTTATCCTTCTGGGCAAGGACTACACGTTGGACATCCCGAAGGTTATACTGCCACTGATGCAGTTTCTCGGATGCACAGAATGCAAGGTTTCAATGTTTTGCATCCAATGGGGTGGGATGCATTTGGTTTGCCTGCAGAACAATACGCATTAAAAACCGGTAATAACCCTAAAGATTTTACCAATCAAAATATCCAAGTCTTTAAAAAGCAAATCCAATCACTTGGATTCTCTTATGATTGGGATCGAGAAATCAATACCACTGATCCTAAATTTTACAAATGGACACAATGGATTTTTGAACAACTTTACAAAAAAGGCTTAGCTTACGAAGATAAAATTATGGTTAACTGGGCACCTGACTTTATGGGTGGAACAGTGGTTGCCAATGAAGAAGTCGTTGATGGTAAAACCGAACGTGGTGGTTATCCAGTTTATCGCAAACCAATGCGCCAATGGGTTTTAAAAATTACTGAATATGCTGACCGCTTAGTTGATGATTTGGACGATTTGGATTGGCCTGAAAGTATCAAAGAACAACAACGTAACTGGATTGGACGTTCAACTGGTTCTAGTGTGTTCTTTAATGTTGAGGGGCATGAAGGCGCACAGATTGAAGTCTTTACAACTCGTCCGGATACGCTTTTTGGTGCATCGTACATGGTGTTAGCTCCTGAACACGAGCTAGTAGACCAAATTACGACACCAGAACAAGCCGACGCAATTAAAAAGTACCAAGATGAAGTATCTCGTCGTTCTGACCTGGAACGAACTGATTTGAACAAAGATAAGTCTGGGGTATTTACTGGTGCTTATGGGATTAATCCAGTTAATGGCGATAAGTTACCAATTTGGATTGGAGACTATGTCTTAGCTTCTTACGGGACAGGTGCAATTATGGCCGTCCCTGCTCACGATGAACGTGACTGGGAATTTGCTAAGAAATTTGATTTGCGCATTACACCAGTGATTGAAGGTGGGGATGTACAAGAAGCTCCTTACGTTGGAGATGGCGCTCATATCAATTCAGAATTCTTGAATGGTAAGAACAAAGCAGATGCGATTAGTGAAATGATTGATTGGCTTGAAGAACACCATGCCGGTGAAAAGAAGGTTAATTATCGTCTTCGTGACTGGATTTTCTCACGTCAACGTTACTGGGGCGAACCAATTCCAGTGATTCAATGGGAAGATGGTGAAACCACATTAGTCCCTGAAGATGAATTACCACTCCGCCTACCAGATACTAATCAATTGGAACCATCTGGAACTGGAGAAAGTCCATTAGCCAACATCGATGACTGGGTTAACGTTGTGGATGAAAATGGTCGTAAGGGTAAACGTGAGACGAACACAATGCCACAATGGGCCGGTTCATCTTGGTATTGGCTCCGTTACATGGATCCAGATAATGACAAAGAATTAGCTAGCCAAGAAGCACTTAATTATTGGTCACCGGTTGATTTATACGTTGGTGGTGCAGAACATGCGGTTCTCCATTTGTTGTATGCACGTTTCTGGCACAAAGTCCTTTATGATTTAGGTATTGTACCAACTAAAGAACCATTCCAAAAATTAGTTAACCAAGGCATGATTCTCGGTGAAAACCATGAAAAAATGTCTAAATCAAAGGGGAACGTTGTTAATCCTGATGATATTGTTAACCAATATGGTGCTGATACTCTGCGTCTCTATGAAATGTTCATGGGACCTTTGGAAGAATCTGTGCCATGGGGTGAAAAAGGATTGCACGGTAGTTACAAGTGGATTCAACGGATTTGGCGACTATTCGTCGATGACGACAACAAATTACGCGACCGCATTACCACAATCAATGACGGTAAGTTAGATAAAATCTACAATCAAACAGTTAAGAAAGTTACTGAAGATTTCGGTAGAATGCATTTTAACACTGGAATTTCTCAATTGATGGTCTTTGTTAATGATGCTTATAAAGTTGATGACCTACCAGTTGAATACATGGAAGGTTTCGTTAAGATGATTTCGCCAATCATGCCTCACGTGGCGGAAGAACTTTGGAGCTTCTTTAATGAAAGTGATACGATTGCTTATCAAGCATGGCCAACATATGACGAAAGTCAATTAGTTGAAGATGAAATTGAAATGGTAGTTCAAGTTAATGGTAAAGTTAAGGGACACATTAAAGTTGCCAAAGACTTAGATAAAGCTGCTGTTCAAGAAATAGCCTTAGCTAATGAACACGTTCATTCAACCATTGATGGACAAGATATTCGTAAGTTAATCGTGGTTCCAGGCAAGATTGTCAATATTGTTATTTAAATAGAATTCTAATCGTACTAAAAAGGCCTCAGGAGATTTTTTCCTGAGGCCGTCTTTGTTACTTCAATAAACGAGCATTAATTTTATTAATTTCCTTTTTCGTCTGCAGCATAGAAATGATCCAAATTATGCTGTAAATAATTCCAAATTCAACGAAAAATGCTGAAATATTAAACAAGGAGAATGGAAACCACCCAGCTATTAAGGCAAGCTGCAAAAAGAGGAAAAAGGTAATACCGAAATGAACAATCGTCATTTTAGTGATACTCCAGTCAAATGCTGAAAAAATTAAATTTGTACAGGAAAAAACGCCTCCGATGACTGCCCAAATTATGACGGATACCAACATCGCGTTTGTTTGATTGTGAAAATGGTTTAAAAAACGCGGAGGTGCGGGGACATATTCATTTAATTTCAACAAATAACTAAATGCAAGAGAAATCAGTAATCCAGCATTTACGCCGATTACGGCGCCTTTGGTTAATTGTAATAAAATTTTTTTTATCATAATAATCGCTCCTTTATTTTGGGTAAGTATCGTCTCGAGGAACTGGTTTGCTCGTTGTTTTTAAAATGAATATTGATAATTCCGTTTTTTGTTAGTTCTAATCTGTCTAAATAATGGATGTTAATGATTTCCGTATTCGAAATTCGAATAAAGTTATCAGGCAAGATGGCTTCAAGTTCATAAAGACGAGAATTTAGAATTATCTCTTCAGTCAACGTAACACCAAACACCTTCTTTTGAGCAGTATAGATTCTCACAAAATTTTGAGTGGGTTGGGAAAGTGTTCTGTCATTAAGTGTTCCCGTCAACGAATGGGGTTTATTTTCAATGTTGCGAATGATTTGTTCAATCTCTACATTCATTTGTTTAGCTTGCAGAACAATTAGATTATCAATTAGTTGTTCATTTTGCATAAAATTAACTTTCATTTTGGGTCCTCCTTCCCCTTATCAAAAGAATAACCCAGTGACTTTAATAATTCTATCTTTTAAGGATGAGTGGTTTGTGGGGGAGGATAGTTGGTCACTTTTCTATTGAGATTTTTTTAAATTCAGCTTAAGTTTTTGCACTTCAGTAAAACTTTGCAAAAAATTAATTGCGTCCGGTACGTTTCAACGATAGAATAGTAAGGATTGAAACAAAAGGAAGTTGGTACTAGTATATTGCGCGCAGATGGTGGAAAATTAGATTTATCAGGGAATCTTGATGCTCAAGAGCAAATGGTCCAGGGGTCTGTTTGGATGACTGCAGGGAGCATTTTTTCGCGAATCCTTGGTGCGATTTATATCATTCCATGGGTAACATGGCTAGGGGCATATAGTGATCAAGCTAATGCCTTATTTAGTAAAGGCTATAATATCTATAGTCTGTTCTTAATGGCGGCTACTGCCGGGATTCCTGCCGCAGTCTCTAAGTTGGTATCACATTACAATGAGTTAAATGAATATGGAGTGGGACGGCGTCTTTATAAGCATGGGATGCTGGTATCTGCGTTTACCGGTTTAATTTCAGCGATGATTTTATTCTTTGGTGCGCCACTGTTGGCCAACGGGGATGCTAATGTAGTCCCGGTATTACGTTCACTAGCAGTAGCTGTTTTGGTGATTCCGGGGATGAGTCTCAGTCGGGGCTTATTTCAGGGATATCATCAAATGGCACCTTCTGCCATTTCACAATTTAATGAGCAACTGTTCCGCGTTATTTATATGTTGGCAAGTACATATGTCATCATGAAAATTATGCATGGTAGTTGGAAAACTGCCGTGGTGCATTCAACTTTTGCCGCCTTTATTGGAGCAATTGGTGGCATTATCATTCTGGGCTATTACTGGTTAAAGAACCGGAATCAAATGAATGATCTTAGAGACAATAGTAATGATGAACTCGTGATTTCATCTTGGACTCTGATTAAAGATATTATTATTCAGGCCATCCCATTCGTTATCGTAAGTTCTGGGACGATTATTTTTCAATTAATTGATCAGTATACTTTCTTTGATGCAATGCAGCGTGTCGGTAGTTACTCGATGTGGCAGTTAAATCAGTTGTGGGCACTATTTTCATTTAATGCCAACAAGTTGATTATGATTGTTATTTCCTTAGCGTCAGCGATGTCAGAAGCTGTAATTCCACTGTTATCAGCTGCACGAGCTCGAAAAGATAATCGGGATATTCGTAATCAAATTTCCAATGCATTAATGCTCTTTTATTTTGTCATGATTCCTGCTGCACTAGGATTAGCAGCAGTCTCAACACCAATTTATACGGTGTTCTATCGTTACAGTGCTAGTGGCTCAACAATTCTAGAAATCTCAGCGTACGTTGCAATTTTTATGGGACTATTTACAATCGTCGCTGCAATTATGCAAGGCGTTTCGGAAAACACAAAGACTTTGAAAATGTTAGGTATTGGCTTGCTGGTCAAATTAGTTTTGCAGTACCCGATGATTTTCATGTTTAAGACGATTGGACCGCTGTTGTCGACTGGTGTCGGGATGGCAGTGACGAGTTATCTGATTATTCATTCGTTAAATAATGAGTTTCACATTCCATTTAGAAAGATGTTCAAAACGATTAATCAAATTTTACTGTATTCAATTATTACTTATGCAGTAGCAAAATTGATTGTGACGTTACTTTACTTCGTGATTGATCCAAGTGGACGGGTGACCGCTGCCTTGGTATTAATTCCAGCTGTGGCTGGTGGTGGCTTGGTCTACGTCTATCTTGTTTTGAAATCAAGATTGGCACAGATGCTGCTTGGACCTAGAATGGATAGTTTACGGATTAAGTTGCACATTAAATAGGGGTACTCAATGAGATTAGACAAGTATTTACGAGAACAGCAAGTGGGTTCGCGCAACGAAGTTCATGAATTGATTAAGCACAATCGGGTGACGGTCGATGGTCAAGTGGCTAAGAAATATGATTTCAAAGTCAAGCCCGACGAACATGAAGTGGCTGTTGATGGTAAGCCAATTAAATATCAAGCCGAATATTTTTATTTGGTGAATAAACCAGCTGGTGTTATCACTGCTACCAGTGACGAAAAAGAGAAAACTGTGATGGATTTATTTACACCGGAAGATTACCGAACGGATTTATTTCCGGTGGGTCGGTTAGATAAAGATACGACTGGAATTATTTTAGTGATGATGGATGGTAAGTTAGGGCACCGCTTGGCTTCGCCAAAAAGTAAAACACGCAAAACTTATTTAGCGACGGTGACGGGACAAATTGCTGACACTGATTTACAACAACTCAAGGATGGCATTGAGTTGAAGGACGGCACAACTGCGGTGGCTGATGACGCGCGGTTGATTAGTCAAGATCCTGATTCGGTGGTTGAATTGACATTGCATGAAGGTAAATATCATGAAGTAAAGCGGATGTTTGGCGCTTTAGGCGAAAAAGTAGTTAAGCTGCATCGAGTTTCCTTTGCAGGATTAACTGATGAAGCCTTACTTCCTGGCGAATATCGTGAACTTACTTTGTCTGAAATTGAGGAATTAAAAAAGCTCTAGACTAAAATGTCTAGAGTTTTTCTAATTGGCATAACGTTTCATGAAACTAGGCAGCGCTTGGCTGATTTGATGAGGCAACACTACGTATTGTGATTGTGCTAGCTCTTCTGCAATTGCACTGTGTGTGTAAACTGCTGCTAAAACTGCATTTTGTTTATTTTCAAATTGTGCGGTAAAGCCACCAATCATACCGGCTAAGGTATCACCCATACCGCCAGTTGCTTGGGCAGGAGTGCCAATTGGTAATTGATAGGTATCGGTTTTGGTGTAAATTTCTGAATGATGTTTCTTTAAAACAATGGTCGCATTAAATTGTTTTTGGACAACTTGGTTGGCTTCTACGGTCTGTTCACCAATTTTGATACCGGATAAACGTTGCCATTCCATTTCGTGTGGGGTATAAATTAAGTTTCCAGCAGGAGTATCAATTTTGTGAGCTGCAAGCAGTGTGATGGCCGATCCGTCGATAATGACGGTTTGGTCAGCGTTAGTATTGGCTAACACCGTCGCTAAGACTTCTTCACTATGGAAATCTTCACCTAAACCGGGACCGACGACAACCGTTGTAGCGTCACTAACTAGTTGACTTAATTTTACTTTATCGTAGTAATTGACAAACATAGTTTCTGGCAAATTAGCGTGTAAACTACTGAGATTACTAGTATCAGTTCCTGTAGTCACTAATCCAGCACCTGCGTACACTGCAGCCGTTGAAGCCATGATGATGGCACCGCCAAAATTGGCATTACCACCGACAAGTACGATTCGACCGTATGTGCCCTTATAACTATTGTCAGGTCGAGTACGAATTGTTTTAGTAAGTATATCTTCAGATAGAGTCAGCATTGTTAATCAGTCCTTGTTAGTTTTCTTAATTATATCATTTTTACTCAATACACCAAATTTAAAAATAAGATTCACTGAATTATGTTACAATATAACTAAGTTTTTAAGCAATTGGAGGTTAATTTAGTTATGGTCAATTGGCAAGCTAAAGCCCAAGAACAACAAGAAGAATATATTAATGATTTAATTACAATGATGAAAATCCCCAGTGTTCGGGATGATGCACAAGCAACAGATGAATTTCCACTTGGACCAGAACCAGCAACTGCCCTAAAGGTATTTTTAGAAATGGCCCAGCAAGATGGTTTTAAAGTTAAGAATATTGACAATGTAGTCGGTTACGCACAATGGGGTGAAGGAGACGAAACCTTAGCGATTTTGGCTCATGTGGATGTCATGCCGGCCGGAAATGGCTGGGATACGGATCCCTTTGATCCAGTAATTAAAGATGGCAACATTTATGGTCGTGGTGCCTCTGACGACAAGGGGCCCGGAATGGCGGCTTATTATGCCATGAAAACTTTGAAAGATATGGGAGTTGTCCCTAATAAAACTGTCCGCTTTATTGTTGGTACAGACGAAGAAAGTAATTGGACCGGAATGAAACGGTATTTTGAAGTTGAACCTGCGCCAACTTATGGTTTCTCACCCGATGCAAGTTTTCCATTAATCAACGGTGAAAAAGGCAATTTTTCTTTAAAAGTTGATTTTAAAGGAGCTAATGATGGGCGCGTTAAATTGGTTTCCTTTGATTCAGGATTACGTCCTAATATGGTTCCTCGTGATGCCGAAGCCGTGATTGAAGGCGGCGAACTGACCCAATTAACGCAGGCCTTAGATGAGTATCTAGCACAAACTTCTGTAACTGGAAAAGTGATTCAAGATGGTGAACAATTTACCATTAGCTTTGTCGGAAAAGCAGCTCACGGTATGGAACCCAAAAATGGAGACAATGCCGGAACATATTTGGCCAACTTCCTGAAACACCAAGATATTCATGGCGACGCCGGTGATTTTCTTGAATTTGTCGGATCATATTTACATGTTGATTCTAGATTAAAAAATTTCGAACTCGATTACACTGATGAATTAATGGGTGAGTTGACCATGAATGTTGGCTTAATGAATTTTAAAGCCGAAGATGGTGGTCAAATTGATTTGAATTTCCGTTATCCACAAGGAATTACGCCGAATGATATTCAAGTCGGTATTAATAAGGTGACCGACAAACTGCATGCCTTTACCTATCAATTAGAGGGGATGGTGCCACATTATGTTTCAACTGATGATCCGTTAGTTGTTTCTTTGATGGCATCTTATCGTGAAATCACTGGCGACGTTGATGCATTGCCTGAAGTAGTCGGTGGTGGGACATATGGTCGGATGATGGAACGTGGCGTTGCATTTGGCGCACTTTTCCCACATACACCTGATACCATGCATCAAGTGAATGAATTTCAGCCAGTTGATGATTTAATTACTGCAATGGCCATTTATATGGATGGAATCAACCGATTGATTACGGATTAAATGACCATATCATTACCATTCGTGTTATAATTATGCTACAATTTAATTAGGAAATAAATAATATTTAATTGTAGTCTAATCTTATGGAGGTGCCGGTTATGAGCAAATATTCAAATGTATTAGTCGGAATTGATGGATCTAAACAATCAGAGATGGCTTTAAACAAAGCGATTTCGATTGCTGCACAAAATGGTGCAATTTTATCATTACTTAGTGTGATTAACGGAGAAAGATTTCCCAATACCAGTACGGTCGGATATGGATTCATTGACAGGAGTGTTTATGATTCCTCGGTTTCTGAAATGGAGAAAAAACTCGCCGAATATAAGAAGACAGCTTTAGCAGCGGGCGTCAAAGACGTCGTTACCGATGTTAAAATTGGTAATGCTAAAGTTGAGTTAGGCAATGACTATCCACAAGATAATGATGTTGATTTAATTGTGGTGGGGGCAACTGGCCTGAACTTTATTGGTCGGATGATTGTCGGATCAACTGCTGCATATGTTATCCGTGAATCACCTTGCGATGTTATTGTCGTTAAAACTGATGAGAATAATCAAGCCGTCGATTTACAAAAGACAACTTATCCAGAAATTTAAATAGTAATACTAAATGATCATCTTCGGATGGTCATTTTTTTAACGTAAAAACAAAAATTTTTTCGTACTTAATAAGTGTGACTACTTATTAGGAGTGAAAAAATGAAAAGTAAGCAGATATTAATAAGTCTAATTGTGGGTATATTTTTATTTGGTGCCATTAGTGTTGATGCCGATGATGTTAATTCAAAGGATGAAATCCTGACTAGTTCCAGTTCTGAGTCTATTGATTCAACTTCCGAAGTTGAGGATGAATTACATAAGAAAATTACTGATCAGGCCACTGCCAACATTATTAGTGGCCATCTGGTCAGGAGAGAAGAATTTGATACTAAAAATGATTATATTTTGTACACCGAAATATATGCCAATTTAAAAGTTGAATATAAAAAAGGTGAAAAAAAAGGACGTACAGACGGATATAAACATCAAACTCACGATGTGAACAATAAAAGTGAAGTGTTTCAAGCAGGTTATCAAGAGGGGTTACGATTAGGCAATGAAATCTATGAATTGAAACATGAATCACATGATAATAGCAGTTCAGCGACAAGGTCTGTTGAATCGGAAATGAAGCAAACGACACCCAGTCATGATGTTCATAAGGATATTCATGCACCGATTAGTTATGCGGAGCAGACCAATGAAATCAATCCACCCAATTCAGTGGATGAATCGTCATTACTAAATACACTGTTACAACTGCCAGAATTGCCAGCTTTACCATTAGGACCAATTATTGAAAGCCACCAGGCATTTATCGATTTAATTGCGTTAGACGCTGTTAAAATTGCTCGAAAAAATGATTTGTATCCATCCGTCATGATTGCTCAAGCTGCATTGGAAAGTTCATGGGGGACCAGTGATCTCTCACGACCAGATATTTATAACCTGTTTGGCGTCAAAGGTGGTTATAAGGGTAGTTCGATTCAAATGAAAACACAAGAGGATAACGGGTCAGGCGAACTTCAATATGTAAATGCCGATTTTAGGCAATATCATTCTTTTTCGGAGTCGTTACAAGACTATGCCACCGTTCTTAACCAACCCATGTTTATGATGGTTAAAAGAAGTGTCTGTGCAAATTATCAAGAGGTGACCTTGAAGTTGACGGGAACGTATGCCACAGATACGCAATATAACCTCAAACTGAATCAAATTATTGAAACTTATCATTTAACTAAGTTCGATAAAAAGACAGGGGTTAAACCACTAACGGCGATTGTCATTCCCAAAAGTGCGTTTGTTTTCGAGCAGTCTAATAAACACGTACAAACGCGTCGACAACATAAGGATTCCATCAAGATTAATGTGATGGGTCAATGTGTCATGGTAATTATTACCATCTTAATTGTATTAAAAAAGCCAACTGTCAAAAAATGACAATTGGCAAGTTGGTTATCTAAAAGATTTGAGAGCAGTATCAATTTGGCCTAACACGATATCAATATTGTGAGGGTTCTCAAGATCATACTTTTGTAAATCAATTTTGATTTTAGGGCTAACATCATAGTCATCAAACCATGATTTGTAAGCCGTCCACATTTTATAATAATATGATTCAAGCTCTGGATTGTTATCGAATTGTTCGTAATCACGTCCACGTTTTTTGATGCGATAAAGGATCGTTTCAAAATCTGTTTCAGCATAGACTAATAAATCAGGTGCTTTTTTGGGTAATTGTTGTAAATCATCCATCATGTTATCTAGTAGATTTAAGTAGACGCCCAGTTCAGTATCAGTAATATTGCCTTCAGCATTATTTTCTTTAGTAAATAATGCATCCTCATAAATTGATCGATCTAAAACGTTGTTGTCATCTGCCAACGCGCTTTTAATCATTGAAAAACGTTTATTGAGAAAATAGATTTGAAGTAAGAATCCGTATTGTTTAGGATCTTTGTAATATAAGGGGAGAACTGGATTCTCACCAACTGGTTCGAAAAATGCTTTTGTACCTAAATGTTCGGCAATTTGTCCGGTTAGGGTTGTTTTACCGACACCAATCATACCTGCTGTTATAATCACCATAATGGTCCTTCTTTACTTTAGAATAGAAAACTCAATGCATAATAGCTTACTACATTTTTCCGCTAAATAAAACTGATTGAGATTTAACTTGTATATAGCAAAAAGCCATTCTGAATGAATACAAATGATTATTACAGTTTCTTATCAAACAAATGAGTTATTCAGATTGTTTTTCTAATAAATCACGAATGTCCTTTAAATATTCTTCTTCTTTGGAAGGAGCCACAGTTTTTTCCTGCTTTTTAACAAATTTGTTAATTGCCTTAATCATGAGAAAAACGACAAAGGCGATAATTAAAAAATTAATGATATCGTTAATAAAGGTTCCGACTTTGAATTGAGCAGAGCCGATGGTTAAAACAATTTTTGAAAAATCAACTTTACCTAAGAATACTCCTAATAAAGGACTAATTAGGTTTTCAGTGAAAGATTTAACGACGGCAGTGAAGGCAGCTCCAATAATAACCCCAACAGCCAGATCAACAACATTTCCTCGTGAGATAAAATTTTTAAATTCTGAAATCATAAGTTTCCTCCTGTGAAATAATATTTAATGTATACTATGTATTATCAATATACCATAAGGGAAAGTAATGCCTAAAGTAAATCGCGGCAAATGAGAGTGAAATCAGATTAATGAATAATGAATTGAAACAAGAATTAATATTTGCTAAACAAAATAATGAATTAGTTGCTATATACAACTTCGCATCGGACGACACTTTTACAGTTGGGTATGTTGTTGCCATGGATAGCCTGTTTGTGTTGATCTTAGGCTTAGATATGGATAGTAAAATTAATGGCTTGAATGCAGTACGCCTAACCAGTATTCATGATGTGAAGCGAGATAATGATTATTTATTGAATGTCAAAATTCGGGAACAAAACGCAAAAAAATACGGATATTATGATGTTTGGAAATTGGAGCAATTTTTAACCAGCACCAAATATGGCCAACAGCCAATTTTAATTCAGATGTTAACCGAAGCGTTTGAACAAGAAGAACCCATTGTGATTGGAACGAAAGAATTTAAAGATCGTGATGATTTTGATGGTTATCTTGCATCGCTCGACGCGGTGAAACTGACGTTAAATTATTTAAATTTTGAAGACTTGTCTTCTTTATGGACACGGTATATTTTATTAGCAGATATTGATTATTTGCGAGTGAAGGGTATGCAAGCCCATAACAGCGCCACGATTTTAAAAGAGATTTTTAATTTTCCCGAACAAAATTAAATTGCAAAAAAAGCAACTAGGAGAAATAAGTTTCTCTTAGTTGCTTTATTTTCATGTCATTACTATCTGTAATTTGGCTTCATTGGTCAATTCGTTCACCTAGCTCAGTTAATTCAATTTCAAACAAGCGAAATTATCATTAACTAAGCTAGAAGCTCACGAACTGAACGACGAGTTCAGCATTATTTTTAATCCGGCTTATCAACTCAGATTGTTCCGTATAACTAACCAAATTAGATTTCAAAGAACGAAATCAATAATTTGCCTTGTTATTACTCGCAATCTACCAAGTTGATAAGCACTATATTTTAATTAGAAATTTCAATCTTACCATTGGTAGTAGTGGCAACAATTTTGTTAGTTGCATTTTCATTTTGATTTAGGTTGGAACTTTGGTGATTACCGAAGAGATGAATTGAACCATTAGTTGACGTTAATTGGTAACCTTCAGTGATTGGGTTTTCAATTTCAATTTTACCGTTGTCATTAGATAGGGTAACTGTTTGATTGAAAGTAACATCGTCTAATTCAAGTGAGCCATTTTCATTTTCAATTCGGCCACTAGTAAAGGTACTATTCTCGGCAGATACTGAGCCGTTGGTTTGTTTGATATTAACATTAGTTAAGTTCGAATTTTCAAGGTCAATTTCACCGTTGGTACTGGTAATATGACCACCACCGGTAACAATTAGATTGTTAGCATCTAATGATGAATCGGTATCAAGATTAATATTGTTAGCGGTAATGTTATTGATTTCTAGTTCGTAATAGTTCGTTGAACCTGTAACGTCGTCAAGTTTAGTACCATTTGGAACCGTGATAATAATTTCGTTATCATGATCGTTGAATCCAAATGTGCCAGATTCGTTTTCAGCTGACTCAATGGTCAAAGCTTTATGACTGACCGCCACTTTAGGCTTATCCATTTTTGAGCCTTTAACTTCGACAGAGTAATTGGTGCCAGATTTTATTTTTACTTCATAATTGTTTGTATCTAGGTGAATCGAATTAAACTTCGACACTTGTTTCGTTTGATTGATGCGGCGATCAATTTTTAAGCCATTTTGCCAAACTAAGCTTGTTGATGCACCATTTGAAAGTCCAATAAAGGCAAGAATTGCACCAATAATAAAGATGATTGCACCAATAATAATAGTCTTTTTCATGATTATTTGGCCTCCTGTGGTGTTTTATGGTCGTGGACAAACAATTTATAGATAATAATGTTGATGATTGAGAGCAAAAAGACAACAGCATCAACTAGCAGGCAGACAATCGTTAATCCGCCAATTTCTAAACTGAGTAAAATCGTTCCGGCAATCGTTAAGACTAGCGCATGACCAAATGTCATTATGCCAAAGAGTAGACCGCAAACACCCAAGATGATGCTGGCAATAGCTAACAGGCAGAAAAATTTTTTCATAATTAATGTGCCTCCTTTGCCGTGTTTTTTGAAGTAACAAATCGATTATATAAGAAACGTGAAAAGTTGGCCGTCATTTGAATTAGTGCTCGAACGACGACGTAACTAATTGGTAAGGCTACTAAACCTAAGCCAAAGATTGCCAGACCGCCACCGATAAAGAGGACGGCAGTTGACCACGATTGACCGATAATTGCTAATCCAGAGAAGAAGGCAGCAATTCCGATGGCGAAGAATCCAATGATAACAACGAATATACAGGCAATCACGGCCAATACACCAATTAACAAGCCAGCAATTGTGCCAATGATGGCAATGGCTAGTGGAAGTGCAATTGGGGCAGCAAATATGGCTAAGATGACTAACCAAATCATGCGGATGTTTTTCTTAGGTTTAGGTTCATAACGAGGAACCCCAGCTGTTGCGTCGTCAACCGCCTTAATAGAGTAATCTGCTAAAATTTTACGAGATAATTGCTTGGGAGTCCCAAGTTGAGCAATGATTTCATCTTCGGTAGTTAAACCGGCATCTAAAATGTACTCATTGTAAAAGTCGAGCACATCATCACGTTCGTCAGAAGTGAGATTAGATAAATAGCTGGTTAATTCTTCGATGTATTTATTACTTTCCATTATCCTTTTCCTCCTAAAACGTTATCTAGTGTTTCTTTGTATTCATGCCAATCATTTTTGATTTCGATGAGGCGATCGAGCCCGGCATCGGTAATTTTATAGTAGCGACGGTTACGTCCTTGATAGGCTTCATCATAAGTTTCAAGCCAGTTTTCTTTCTTCAGTCGTCTCAGTACAGGGTACATTGTCGATTCAGATACTGGGGAGAACTCTTGCACGCGTTGAGTTAAAGTATAACCATAATAATCTTCTTTGCTCAACAAAGCCAATACACAACCATCTAGTAATTCTGTGGTTATTGAAATACTCATGATTATTTCTCCTGTCATATTATATTCAATATAGTATTAATTCATTTACAATATAACAATTGCATATATAATTGTCAACAGATAAGTTTGTTTCATGGTATAATTTCATATATATTTTAAGGAGTTAATAATGAAAAAAGATATTTTATTCCCAATTATATTAATCCCATTGGTGGTCTTTGCCATCATTGGAGTAATCACCTATCTGAAACTAATTTCAGGGATTCTCCTGATTGTTGTCTGGATTGTTGGTTTCTTACTGGCATCAGTCGGCATCACGTACGTGGTGACTCAAGAACAATTGCGAATCTTGAAAGAGGAGGATAAGAAAAAAGATGATGAATAATCAGTACCTGAATCAACAGCAGCGGCCAGGGCTGTTCACGAGAGTGATGATAATCTTCGCGATGTTTGTGGTCATTCAATTACCACCAGAAATTTTAGCCATTATTAAGTACGTGAAAGGTAATGCACTGCTGACCGGTTTGTCGGTGGTGGCGTACTTAGCGTTATTTGGAGTGATTATTTACGGTACGTGGCGGTTATATAGAAGATATCGGGTAATTCCTGTTCGCCCTGGAATTTTCATTGCTGATATTGGGATTGTGATTACCGGATATTTAGCTATTTTTGGGGGCCAGATTGTCCTTGGTATTTTAAACCAATTATTTTTCAATCAAAGTCAAACTGCTAATAATCAAGTTATTGAAGGTTTAATGAAAGATAATTCGGTGATTTTAATCGTCTTGAGCTTCTCAGCCATCTTCTTAACCCCATTTGCCGAAGAACTAATTTTCCGGGGGTTAATCACAAACTTATTCTTTAAAGCTGACAGTTTCTGGCCTAAGGTAATTTTATCAGGATTCATCTTTTCTTTAGGGCACGTTAGCACTAATATTATTAGCTTCCTGGTGTATTTCTACATGGGCGCCGTCTTAGCCTTCATTTACGTGAAAACGGGACGAATTCGCATTGCGATTATGTTGCACATGGTTAATAATGCCGTGGCGATTGTTGAAATGATTGCTTTATTACAAAAATAAATTGTTAGACAACAAAAGGGCGTTCACAGCTGTTGTGAGCGTCCTTTTTCATACCTTTAAAATTTAGCGAGAATGGTTTCTAATCGTTTAGAAATATCATTTACTTCTTGCACCCGCTCGCGATATTCTTGATCAGTCATATTCAATTGATTTAATTTAGAACGAATTAAATTGACAATTTCATATTTCTGACTGGTTGCGGTGGTGGTGAGTTCAACTAGCACGCGTCGGTCATCATTGGGATCTTTATTACGAGTGACCCACCCATGAGTTTCTAACCGCTTTAGAAGTGGGGTTAGAGTTCCACTATCAAGGTTGACTGCCTGTCCTAATTGCCTGACGGTCATTGCCTCGTCGGTGTCCCATAAACTAGATAGGACTAAATATTGTGGATAAGTTAAGTTAAATTGTCCAAGCACCTCTGCGTAAAAATGGTTAAAGCGCTTGTTGGCTTCGTAAAGTGCAAAGCACATTTGTTTATCCTGGTTAATTAGGTCTTGTTGGCCGAATTCCATAATGTCAACTCCCTTATATTATTACAACGTATATTTTACATGATAAAAAAACATGAAACAAATATTTACGTTTGTGAAATTCACAATGTGAAATAAATAATTAAATAAATGTTTTTATTTTGCTGATAACAGTAGGATTGCCTATTTTTGGGAGTTAGTGACAAAAATAAAATTTCACAAGTGAATTAAATGACTTTGCTTACTAAAAATTAGTGGTATTCTGTCAATATTCAATAAATTTTTGATTGGAGAATGTGCATATGACAGAAGAGAAACGCTACGGTGCTGACGCAATTGTTGAGAGCTTGATTAATCATGGGGTGAAATACGTTTTTGGAATCCCAGGAGCTAAAATTGATCGCCTATTTGAATTATTGGAGCATCCAACAGATCCACGGACTCCCAAGCTGATTGTTTCTAGACATGAACAAAATGCCGGTTTCATTGCGGCTGGGATTGGTCGAATTACAGGTAAGCCAGGAGTAGTGATTTCAACGTCTGGTCCCGGTGCGACTAATTTAGCTACACCAGCAGTGACTGCCACTGCCGAAGGTGATCCACTGATTGCGATTGCGGGACAAGTTCCACGTCGTGATTTGTTCCGATTGACCCATCAAAGCATGGCCAATAAAGAATTATTTACACCAATTACAAAATATAGTGCAGAGATTGCGGATACTGAAAATATTTCAGAAGTTTTTGCCAACGCCTTTCGAATGGCAAGTGAAGGTAAACAGGGAACTAGTTTCATTAGTATTCCACAAGATATTGATGATGGTGAAGTCACGACGCCAAGTCTCAAACCAATGAATGAACCTAAATTAGGGTCTGCTGATCAACAATCTATCACTGATTTAGCTGACAAAATTAAACATGCCAAATTACCAGTTTTGTTGGCGGGGATGCGTGCATCTTCACCAGAAGCTGCGGCTGCCATTCAAAAATTGATTAAAGCTGCCAAATTACCCGTTGTTGAAACCTTTCAAGGCGCTGGCATTATCTCTCGTGAGTTGGAAAAAGATTATTTCTTCGGCCGGGTCGGGTTATTTAGAAATCAACCGGGTGATAAGTTATTAAAACATTCCGATTTAGTGATTACGGTTGGTTATGATGCGATTGAATATGAACCACGTAATTGGAATGCGGAACAAGATGCCAATATTACGGTTATTGATACTACGGCGCCACAGCTAGACAAACATTTCCAACCAGATACAGAATTGATTGGTGATATTACTGCAACAGTATCAAATTTAGCTGATCAAGTTGAAAATTATCAACCAGATCAAGAATCACGACAATATTTGATGGAGTTGCATCAAGAAATTGATGCCGACGTTGACCAACCAGTTCCAGCTGGTCAAGGTAATTTGAATCATCCTTTGGCAGTGATTAAAGAATTGCAACAACGGGTCACTGATGACATGACAGTTTCCGTTGATATCGGGAGTCATTATATTTGGATGGCGCGTCATTTTAGAAGTTATACACCTAGACATTTACTTTTCAGTAATGGCATGCAGACATTAGGAGTAGGGCTACCATGGTCAATTGCGGCGGCGCTCGAACGTCCTAATGCCAAGTCGATTTCAGTGTCTGGGGATGCCGGCTTTACCTTTTCATCACAAGAATTAGAAGTTGCAGTTCGTTTGAAATTGAACACGGTGCACTTCATTTGGAATGATGGCTATTACGATATGGTACGATTCCAAGAAATTTTGAAATATGGTCAAGATGCAGGGGTCAAAGTGGGACCAATTGATTACGTTAAATATGCTGAGAGTTTTGGTGCCAAAGGATTACGTGTTGACTCACCTGACCAATTAGGTACAATTATTGATGAAGCATTTGCCACACCAGGACCAGTGGTCGTCGATATTCCAATCGATTATTCACATAACGCTGATTTAGGGAAGACATTGTTAGCGGATCAATTTTAGGCATAAAGGGAGATAACAAGAATGAAAGATACAACAACTGTTTATCAACATGGCACGTTAGCTATGCTTGTGGTCGGTTTATTTGAGGGAACATTACCAGTTAGCGAATTGATGAAACATGGGGACACTGGAATTGGAACTGCCAATGATTTTGATGGTGAATTGGTCATTGTCGATGGAACCGTTTATCAAGTTGTTGAATCTGGCGAAGTTAAAGTTCTAGCACCAGACGATAAGATACCTTTTGCTTCAGTCCATTTTCATCAATCGCGGCCTGCAGTCACCATCAATAATACTAATGGCGTTGAATTAGAACACCAACTTGAAAATAATTATCAGCTTGGCAATTCATTTGTCGGGATTAATATTCAGGGGGCCTTTAAACGGATGCACACACGGGTTGTGCCTAAGCAATCTAAACCTTATCCTAAATTATCGGCTGCTATCAAGGTACAACCAAAATTTAGTCAGGAGAATGTGACTGGAACGATTGTGGGTTACTATGCACCATTTCTATTCCAGGGGGCTACAGTCGGTGGCTTTCACTTGCATTTCATCAATGATGCTCATGATTTTGGTGGGCACATTTTAGATTTTGAAATTGATCAAGCTGAAGTTGAAGTACAACCACTCGAAAATTTGCTGCAACATCTACCAATTAATGATAAAAATTTTCAAGCTGCTAACCTTAATTTGCAAAATATGAACGAAGAAATTGAATCTGCTGAACACTAGATAAATAAAATTTTATGCAAAAGTACATTTAAATGTCTGGGGAATTATGACTATCAATTCCAACCGGACAAAATGCTTATAAATGTGGAAATAGAGCGATTAACATTACTTGAAATAATGTTAATCGCTTTTTAATTGTATAAAATTATTATCATGTATAAAAATAATTAAAATTTAGCTTGTTAATGCCCATATAGCAATATTATTTATCTTTGATTAACCTTATTTATAATCTTATAATATTCATTGTGAAATAAATAATTTAATTACGGGAGGGGCTTTTTTGGTATGTCTATGAATAAACAGACATTGAATTTAGTAAATAATAATGATCGGCAAGAACACTATCGATTGCGGAAAATCGGTAAACATTTTGTTAATCAAATGTTGGTTGGAACGGTAATCGCAGGGGGATTATTGCTGTCTCAAGAGTTGAGTGTTGAAGCAAGTCAGACTGATAGCGTGGCTTCTAACAACGTGCAAACTGTGGTCTCAGATGCAAACGATAATGGCAAGTCAGTAATTTTATCAAATACTGATAGTAATGCCGGTGCTTCTTCGGATAACGTGAATAAGGCTAGTGTACAAGATAGCAAAACTGATGCGTCAAGCGATAACTCTACTGCTGATTCTGGCAATAGTACATCTGATAATTTAGATAGTGCTGCCTCAAGTGCCAATTTAGCAAGCACCACGACACCGGTCAAGACTGTTAGTGCGTCCGAAGACAATACTTATGAATCTGCAGCGCCCGCAACACAAAATACGACGGCGGTACCAGTTCGAGATGGATTGGCAAATAGTACTACTCAGGTGGGCACAGTTGCTGATTTTATTAGTGATGTGAATAACAATACCGGTAATACTGCGCCTAATGTTTTAGGTAGTGAATTTGCCCAAGCGGCAATTTATTTAATGAACAAAAATAATATTGGTAGCGTCAAGAATCTTGTGTAAATGAAATGCCTTCGTACATATAATATGTATCTAACTTAAATAAATGATGCTTCCAAGGTGTCCTGGAGTCCTTTGAACC
>NZ_BJEB01000034.1 GCF_005405445.1 Paucilactobacillus nenjiangensis | reverse complement strand
CAACGGAGAAACTAGCAGCTTGATGTTAATGATTGTGAAATTCTAGGTCATCAGTACTTCTTGACAAAGAACCAAAAGTTCTTTCGGTGATACTTATTGAACAGTTACTGATTTAGCTAAATTACGTGGCTTGTCGACATCCAGGCCCTTACCTAAACTCGTGTAATAAGCCAACAGTTGTGCTGGTACCACACTAAGTAACGGTGTTAGTAATGGATCGACATCTGGCAACACAATCGTATCATCAGTTTGTGATAAATGTTTGGTAGCGATGGTAATCACACTCGCGCCACGAGAAATAACTTCTTGTAAATTGCTTCGCGTGAGTCCTGCCGTCCGGTCTTGAGTGATAATCCCGATAACTGGAGTTTGTGATTCGATTAACGCAATTGTACCGTGTTTTAATTCACCAGAGGCAAATCCCTCCGCTTGAACATAAGAAATTTCTTTCAACTTTAAGGCAGCTTCCAGTGCGACCGACCAATCAGTTCCACGACCGATGTAAAATGCATTGCGTGGTGTAGCTAAGTAACGAGAAGCGACAGATTCAAGTTTTTCTTTACTATCGACGATGGCTTGCATCCCCACGGCCACGAGACTTAATTGTTGTTTCAAATCAAAATCAAGGGCTTCTTGGTGTTGGAGGTATTCACCAATTCCTTTTGCCAAGACAGCTTCGACAGCTACCTGGGCAGTATAAGCCTTAGTGGAAGCCACTGCAATTTCAGGGCCTGCATATAAAAGCATCGTAAAATTAGCTTCTCGCGATAATGTCGATTTTGGTACATTCGTAATCGTCAAACTTGGCCAACCTTGCTTTTTAACATTAACTAACACTTCTCGACTATCAGCAGTTTCACCACTTTGAGTTAAGAAGATAAAGAATGGCTTTTCCGACATGATTGGCTGATCATAGGCAAATTCTGAAGAAATATGCACTTCAGTTGGAATGCCAGTCAACTTTTCAAACATTTTGGCGCCTACTAAGCCAGCATGATAACTGGTACCTGCCCCAATGATATAAATTCTATCTGATTGCTTGATTGTTTCTAACATTTTTTGGTCGATAACGGGGGAACCGTTTTCATCCAAATAAGTTTGCACAATCTTGCGCATGACTGCTGGTTGTTCGTCTACTTCTTTTAACATATAAAATGGATAAGTGCCCTTATCGGCAGCACTCGCATCCATATCTACACGGAAAGTATCACGTTTTTTCTCGTTGCCATCAAAATCAGTAATCAACACTTCTTGTGGTTTCACAATCACAATTTCTTGATCTTGAATTTCCATAAATGTGTGTGTGCGCTTCAACATTGCCATTGCATCAGACGACACCAAATTGAAGCCCTCACCAATTCCAACTAGCAATGGGCTTTTGTTCTTGGCCACGTATAATGTATCTGGCGTTTCCCGATCCATCAAAACAAACGCATAAGATGAATCATCACTAATTAAATGCAACACCTTTAAAAAGGCTGCCTTGGTTTCCATATGATATTCCACTACAAAACGATCAATCAATTGAACAATCACTTCTGTATCGGTCTCACTCTTAAATTCAACCCCAGCTAAATATTCAGCCTTTAGTTGCTTGAAATTTTCAATCACACCATTGTGTACTAAATAGAAGCGTTCGTCATTTGAAAAGTGTGGATGAGCATTTTCTTCGCTTGGTACACCATGTGTTGCCCAACGCGTATGTCCAATCCCAGCTAACCCTTGAACTTCAGGAGTTAATGCTGCTTTTAAGTTGGCAATTCTGCCGACTCGTTTAACTAAATAATCAGTTCCTGACTCATCGTTAACATAAATTCCAGCAGAGTCATAACCGCGATATTCAAGTCTTTCAAGACCCTCGATTAGTATTGAAACGCTTTGATTTGTTCCCGTTACACCCACAATTCCACACATATGCATTCCCGTCCTTATCCGAGTCTTTTCTTAATTGGTATAGATTTATTTTCGAGTTTTATTAACTCTTAACATAAAACATATTAGCGATTTCGCAATTAATTGTCAACTAATTAAAAAAATTGGTCTATTTCTAGACCAATTCTTTATTTGCGACTTCAACAATTCTCTGCACATATGCATGAACTGCTTCTTTCGTAGGGGCTTCAGCCATGATTCGTAATAATGGTTCGGTTCCACTTGGTCGAACTAACACACGACCATCCCCGGACATGTCATCTTCGACCTCGCCAATAATCTTCAATAAACTAGCGTTGGTTAAGGCAGCTTCTTTATCAGCTACTTTAACATTCACGAGTTCTTGTGGATATTCGGTCACGTCACTGGCAAGTTCTGATAGTTTCTTACCAGTTTGCTTAACGACTTGCATTAACTGTAACGCGGTTAACATCCCGTCTCCAGTAGTATTGTGATCAATAAAGACAATATGTCCAGATTGTTCGCCACCTAAGTTATAACCGTTTTTGATCATCTCTTCAACGACGTAACGATCTCCAACCTTAGTTTTCACGCTAGTCATACCTGCTCGCTCAAGTGCTTTATACATTCCTAGATTACTCATCACCGTGGTGACAACTGTTCCTTTTTTCAAACGACCAGTTTCATTTAAATATTTACCACAGATATACATGATTTTATCACCATCGACAATGGCACCATTTTCATCCACTGCGATACAGCGATCTCCATCACCATCAAAGGCCACACCCATTTGCAAACCTTCATCTACCACAAATTTTTGCAAATGCTCTGGATGCGTTGAGCCACTTTCAACATTGGTATTCAAACCATCTGGTGAAGTTGAAATAGTATGGAAATCCACATTTAAATCAGCAAATAATGAAGAAACGTAGCTGCTGGTGGCACCATTAGCGCCATCTACTCCCACCGATAAACCAGTTAAATCATTAGGAATGGTTTGTTCCAAAAATTGAGTATATTTTAAAGAGCCTTCACGGTAATCTGATACGCGTCCTAGTCCTTGATCAGATGGGCGAGGCAAATCATCAACTTCGGCGTCTAGCAATTTTTCAATTTCTAACTCAATTTCATCGGACAACTTAAAGCCATCATTCCCAAAAAATTTAATACCATTATATTGAATTGGATTATGCGAGGCGGTAATCATTACACCTGCATCAGCTTCTTGAGCTCTAACCAAGTAAGCCACACCAGGTGTTGTGACAACTCCAAGGCGGAGGACTTCAATCCCAACTGACAATAGTCCAGCAACTAAGGCACTTTCCAACATCTCACCTGAGATTCTTGTATCTCGCGAGATTAGTACTTGTGCTTGTTTGCGTTCCGAATGTTGAGTCAGGACATAACCACCTGCTCGACCTAATTTAAATGCAAGTTCTGGGCTTAAGTCTGAATTGGCTACCCCACGAACACCGTCAGTTCCAAAATATTTTAAATCCATTGTTTTCCTCATTTCTCAAAATAATCAAAGGTTGTCTTAGTTAGATGATGTTGAACTTGAACTGCTTGAACTACTGGACGACGAACTATTATCGTTCGCATTGCTTGATGCGTTACTATCATTGGATGACTCGCTATTACTGTCATTAGAACTCGAATCTGACTCACTACGGGTAATCGGAATGTTGACCGTCGTCGTTGATGGCGAAATCACCACATTAACCGTATTCCCGTTTGAATCGATTGCCTGCAAGGTCACCTTACGTGACAAGTCAGATTTAGTATCTTTAGGGACGGTAATTGAAGCAACAATGCGATTAATCTTACTAATTTCATCGGTTGCCCCAGTAACTTTCACTGACTCAGTTGATGAAGTGGCTTTACCAACTTTATAGTTACTTGCCAATTGGTCTGAATCCACTTGAATATTCACTGGCATTGTCACCGTTTTACGGGTCGCAATCGTGACGGTAATATTATCTGGATCAATCGAATAGCTCAAGTCTTTATTGATTCCTGTTTCTTTTAATTTAACTTTGTGTGTTCCTGTCCCTAACTTACTCAAATCAGCTGAAATTTTAAAGTTTTGCGTGTTCGAAGTTGTCGTGACTAATGCTGAAGGGCCTGTGATTGTAACCTTTACGTTGGCTGGGTAACCAGTCACAACGTATTTATCACTATCTACATTAACATCCAATGGTACCGTAATTGTCTTTTTCATCGTGGAAGTCAATGTTGAACTATTGCCACTACTGCTATCACGGACATTTTGTAACTTTTCACCATTCACGTAAACAAACAATAAAATCGCCAGTACAAGTGAACTGATTCTTAAAAATGTATGGCTTTTGAAAAATAGCTTCGTTATCTTATTATACATTGCGACCACCACCTTTAAAGACTCGCTCAATAAAACTAGCGACTGTGGCTTTATTATCGTCCTCTGGTTTGTATAGTTGTGTTCTCAAAAATTTAAGATACATTTCTTGATCCATATCACGATATAAATCATTGTCCTTGGTGATTGAAACCTCACCAGTTTCTTCTGAGATTACCACGGTCAAAGCATCCGTGACTTCACTTATCCCAACCGCAGCACGATGTCTCGTTCCCAGCTCTTTAGGAATTAAATTACTTTCTGAAAGAGGTAGATAAGCCGCCGCTACTGCAATTTTATTATCTTTGATAATCACCGCTCCATCATGTAAAGGGGTATTAGGGATAAACGTATTGATAAGCAACGCGCCGGATACGTCTGCGTTCATTGGAATCCCAGTTTCAATATATTCTTCCAGACCAGTTTCCATTTGAATGGAAATCAAGGCCCCAATTCTACGCTTTGACATATATTGAATTGCTTGATCAAGTTGTTGAACTAACTGTTCCTCGTCTTCGTTTTGCCGTTTGTTACGAGTTAACACCGTTCCACGCCCAAGGTGTTCCAACCCACGACGAACTTCAGGTTGGAAAATAACAACCATGGCAATTACGCCCCAGTTAATCACTTGGTCCATGATCCATGAAACTGTGCTGAGGCCAAAATACCAACTAGCTAATTTGACCACGACGATTACTAAGATACCCCGAAACAATTGAACTGCTCGCGTACCGCGTAACAGTATCATCAATTCATAGATTAAAAACCAGACTACTAAAATATCAAATAATCTGATTACATTTTGCCATGTCAGGATTGAACTCCAGTCTATCGACATTTTTATACCCCCAAATTTAGTTCCTGAACTATTATATCACGTACTATCAGTGAATATTGGTCGAATAGAAGATTAATTAAGTCAAAATAAATAAGTAAACTAGTGGTTTAGATAGAAAACTTTTGTTACGCTACTATTAAAGAAGGGAGAAAATATGGCACATATTTCAATGCAGTGGAAAATTAGAGGATTCTTCCTTGTTGACTTAATTATTTTAGGCTTTCTTGCCGAATCTCCCTTTAATTTTCTCGTTTTAAACACATTTTTAGGTTACGTTCCAATTGAACTCGCCTTTCAAATTAAAAAAATTAAATCGGTCAAATCACTCCCGTTCTTACTATTTTTCGTAATCTGGCTCGCTTTTTATCCAAATGCGCCTTATTTAATGACAGATTTATTTCATCTCTCATTATTAAATCCACACGATTACGCCAATGGACTCTTAAGTAACAGTCCAAGAATGTGGTTAGACTTTGGCCTGCTAATGGTTAGCATGTTTGGTGCTCTCTTGATAGGAACGTATGAATTAAACGTAATTGCCCAGCGAATTAATCAAGCCTTCCGTATAAAATTTATTTGGGTATTACCCACCATTTTAATGGCTGCTTCTGGAATTGGCGTCTACATCGGTCGGTTCTTGAGAATTCATTCATTATATCTCTTTTTAACTCCCACTTGGTTCATCAAACAAATCTTAAATATGTGGAATTTGCGAATGGTATTCTTCGTCACGATTCTCACAATCGTTCAGTTAGCCGTTCTTTGGTTACTAAATGAAATCAAAAAAGCAGACTAATCGTCTGCTATTTTTATAATTGAATTTTCTGAATAATTCAAATATTGACGTAATTTTTGAACAGTTGCGATTGAAATTCGATCTCCATCTCGTAGTTGCACAATTCCTTGTCGTTGCGCATTAACTGCCTCAAATCGAAGCAATTCCAAATCTAATTTATATTTATCCGCTAATTTTAACTTCGGACGTTTACTATGTTCGATTTTATTTCGGTAATTAACAATTAAATGGTATACCGAAGTACGGTCGATTTCTTGACCATTTTCTTTGGCATCGGCTACATATTTTGATAAGGCCTTAATGGCTGCCTTGCTAGTTTCAATATCAATGGTACGACGTTTTTCTACATCCGTATCGCGGTTAATGGCCCATCGACTAAACCAGTGCATTAATCCTGCCACTCGCGTTTTTAATTTACGCCAAGTCCACCAAATATTAGGATCTTTCAAATCATGAGCCAAATGATGTTCGACCTGATCAACTCGCTTCATCGATTGATAATAATCATTAGCATTGATTACCTTTTTTTCGAGCAAGCGTTGCAGAGCATGACGTTCAGCCTCATACCCTACTCGCCGCAATTCCAGTTCGTGTTCTAATGTTTTTGCCAGAACCTCATCGGTTTGATTACTCCATTGCAAGCGCCGCATTAGAATTTGATAATTCAAAATTAAGTCGTACGCTGCTTGTTGATTATAATCCCGACGATGTTCTTCAATGGTTTGAACTGCTAGCTGCATCAAGAAAAATTTAGCCTGTTCCTCTGTCAGATAATTAGGTTGTTCAACTTCATCATCGTCATCTAAGTCCTCATCATCAGTTTCGTCTTCATCGTCGTCTTGATTACTCCCACGAGTTTCAAATGGAAAATCAACTTTCGTAAAAATTGGAATGAATAAGGCTGCCACGACTAAGCTGACGATAATCACTCCGGCTGCAATGAACAGCATCAAAGAACGGGCGGGAAATTGTTGCCCACTTTCAATCACCAAGGGAACGGACAGCACCCCAGCCATCGTAATCGCACCTCTGACTCCAGATAAGCCAGCTAAAAAGGCTGACTTAACACTAATTGTCTCACGACGTTTTCTGAAGTATTGAAAAGTTTCATAAACTAAAATCCAGCCAAATCGAATGAATAGTAAGATTAACCAGGCACCAATTACATAGCCAAACAGGCTGAAATTATTATAGCTTTCACTCTTCAGCGAGTCCGCTGTCGCAATTGGCAATTCAATGCCCAAAATAACAAACACAATCCCGTTTAATAAATAAACGACTAACGACCAAGTTCGCTCACTTACAACGTTCATTTCTGGCCGATCATCGACAATTTGTAAACTACGCGTATGGTTAAATATACCTGCGGCAACCACGGAAATAACACCAGAAGCATGGAAAACTTCTTCCGTAATCATATAAATGATAAATGGTGCCATCAAACGAAATGCGACATCAAAAATTACATCTTGAATTCCCTGATTATGTAAAAATTCATGCAGGACTTCGATTACTAACATCAGGACAACTCCGGAGATTAAACCCACGATGGCCGTGTACAAAAAATCTCCAGTGGCGTTGATAATCGAAAAGTATCCGGTGGTGACAGCTGCAACTGCATACTTGAAACCAATTAGTCCTGAAGCGTCGTTAATCAAACTTTCACCACTGACCAAATGCAAAATATTTGAATCCAATTTTGCTTGTTTGGCAATTGATTGCACGGCCACTGGATCAGTCGGCGATAAAATAGCTGCCAAAGCAAAGGCCACGTACAGTGGAATATCAGGCACCAATAAATAAATCAAATAACCACCGAGTAAAGTCGTCACAAAGACCAACACAATGGCATTTGCGAAAATCGGTCCTTTTAGTTTCCAAAGTTCCTGTTTGGGAAATTTTCGACCATCATTAAAAAGCAGTGGTGCGATAAACAACAGTAAAAACCAATCTGTCTCCAAAGGCACTTGAACTTTAAACAATAAAGCCACTAATAATCCTAACCCGATTTGAATCAAACTATCCGGGATGATTTTTAAATAATGCGCAAACACTTTTGAAATTAGTACGAGAAATATTAATAATAATACTTCTTCTAATATCAGCATAAAACTCCTCCCCTCAATTTAAAAAAATGGGACAACCTAAATTGTTCCATTTCACTCAACGTCCAATCACTCTCACTTCTGTTTCCAGATGTACTTGAAATTTGTCAAAAACCGTTTCTTGAACATGTTTAATGACATCCAAATAATCTGTGGCCGTACCGTTACCAATATTAATAATGAAGCCAGCGTGCTTCATTGAAACTTGTGCGCCACCGCTGGTATAACCTTGCAAGCCAGCATCATGAATTAATTTGCCCGCAAAGAAACCTTTAGGGCGTTTAAATACACTCCCACATGAAGGCCATTCCAATGGCTGTTTCTCTGCACGACGAGTATTAAAATCATCCATTTTAAACTTAATCGTGGCTTTCTCACCTGGAACTAACGTAAAGGTGGCATCTAGAATCACACCACCAGCATCTTGAATACTACTATGTCGGTAACTGAAATCTAATTCAATTGCATCCAGAACCGTGATTTCTCCAGTCGTGCTTAAAACGGTGGCCGAAGTAACAGCTTGACTGATTTCTCCACCATACGCTCCAGCATTCATAAAGACGGCCCCGCCGACACTACCGGGAATCCCCGCAGCAAATTCCAGTCCACTTAAACTCTCATCCAAAGCTTTTTCACTGACTGAAATTAATGCCGCGCCGGCTTGTGCAACAATCGCATCTGATTGCACTTCAATTGTATTCATCTTAGTTAAAATAATCACCAAGCCTGCAATTCCGCCATCCCGGACAATTAAATTACTAGCATTGCCAATAATTGTCGTCGCCAAATCATGCTGGTTTGCAAATTGAACCAAGCGTTGCGTTTCAGCAACAGTAGTTGGAAAAGCCAACCAATCCGCTGGGCCACCGGTATCTGTATTGGTATATTCAGACAAAGCTGCGTTGTGTAGAATTTCAATTGTTGGGAATGCTTCTATGATTGCTAATGCCATTGAAAATCCTTCTTCATTAATAATTTTGTTACTTTTAATTGTATCATGAAATGCCGGTTTCTGGGTATTCGTTTAGAATTGTTAATCGCAATTAAAAAAACATACTAAAAATAGTATGTTTTTTGTTTCAAATAGGCTCTATTGCATCACAGTTTGGATATCTTGCACGGCCACCTGGCCAGCCGCCAATCGAGCACTTGGTACTCGATAAGGTGAGCATGAAACATAGTCAACGCCTAAAGACTGACAAAAGGCTATGGAGTCTGGATCACCACCAACTTCACCACAAACTCCAATTGATAATTCAGGTTTGGTTTGTCGACCCCTTTCAATTGCAATTTGCATTAAGGCTCCAACTCCATCTTGATCTATCGTTTGGAATGGATCTTTAGTGATAATTTGTTGTTCTTCGTAGGCGCCAATAAAGTGACCAATATCATCACGTGAGAAACCAAACGCCATTTGAGTTAAATCATTGGTCCCGAAACTGAAGAAATCTGCCGATACCGCAATTTGGTCTGCAACTAAGCAAGCACGTGGCACTTCAATCATTGTACCAATATGATAATCCATTTCTTGTCCTTGTTCTTCTAAAAATTCATCGATTGTATCGACCAATAGTTGTCTTAAAAGATCCATTTCATTAGACGTCCCAATCAGAGGCAACATGATTTTAGGCGTAATCGCGTGTCCTTGTTTTAGTTGAACGGCCAACGCACTTTCCATAATTGCCAAAGTTTGCATTTGATAAATTTCAGGATAAGTTACCGCTAATCGACTACCACGATGGCCTAACATTGGATTAACTTCTATCTTAGCTGCAATACGACGTTTGATTTCGTCGGTACTAATTTGTAAATCTTTTGCCAACGCAATTTGGTCCGCTTCTTCGTGTGGCAAGAATTCATGCAATGGTGGATCCAATAACCGAATCGTACATGGTCGTTCTTGAGCCAATTCGAAGATAGCTTTAAAATCCGCCAATTGTAACTCTTTTAATGCTGTTAACGCTACTTGGCGATCACTTAATTCATCCGCTAAAATCATCTCGCGCATCTTGAATAAGCGTTCAGGACCAAAGAACATGTGCTCAGTCCGCACTAACCCCAAACCTTTCGCACCAAATTCAAAGGCAGTGGCTACTTCCTTAGGTGTTTCTGCATTAGCCCAAACATCAATCGGCGCAATTTCATCACACCATTCTAGAATCGTATTCAAGGCCGTTTGTTGTTTGCCGGTTTGTTGTTTGAGTGCTCCCTGGTAAATCCGCCCCGTATGACCATCAACAGAAATCGTTGACCCTTCTTTTAGAATCTGGCCATTAAAGTTTGCCTGTTTTCGTTCTGCGTGAACACTCAGTTGTGAACAACCAACTACACAGCAACATCCCATTCCACGGGCCACCACAGCTGCGTGAGAGGTCATACCACCTCGACTGGTCACAATCGCTTGACTAACAACCATCCCATCAATATCTTCCGGAGATGTTTCTTGTCGAACTAAGATGACACTTTCTCCAGCTTCATTTGCCCGTTGAGCTTGTTGTGCATCAAAATAAATGGTCCCTGTAGCTGCTCCTGGACTAGCGGGTAAGCCACTAACTAGCATTGTTGCTTCTTCCAAAGCTTTCGGATCAAATACAGGATGTAACACTCCTTCAATCATTGCTGGTTTCAAGCGTAAAATGGCTGTTTGCCGGTCAATCAGTCCCTCCGTAACCAAATCAACTGCAATTTTAAAGGCAGCTTGAGGCGTTCTTTTACCATTTCTAGTTTGTAATACATATAACTGCCCATCTTCAATGGTAAATTCCATATCTTGCATATCTTTATAATGAAGCTCTAATTGGTTTGCTAAGCCTTTGAATTGTTCATAAATAGCTGGTAATTGATCTGATAGTGTTGAAATTGGGTCCGGTGTGCGAATTCCGGCTACGACATCTTCACCTTGGGCATTTAATAGATATTCGCCAAACAAACCTGCCTCGCCTGTGGCTGGATTCCGGGTAAACGCAACCCCGGTCCCACTCTTGCCTTGATAGTTACCAAAGACCATTTGTTGAATATTCACAGCTGTTCCCATCGTGGCATCAATTTCATGGAGACGGCGATAAGTTTTAGCACGTGAATTTAACCACGATTTAAAGACTGCCTCGACCGCCAAATTTAACTGTTCTGTCACTGATTGGGGAAATTGTGCATTATCTGCACTTTGATAAAGCGCTTGATATCTTTGAATCAACTGTTTCAAATCAGCAAGTGACAAATCAGTATCATTCTCAACTTGTTTTTCACGTTTCAGGGCTGTTAATTCTGCCTCAAAAACAGATTTTTCGATGCCGTAAACAACATCCCCAAACATTTGAATTAATCGGCGGTAGCAATCGTAGGCAAACCATGGGTTATGGGTCTTACGTGCCAATCCGTCGACGGTTTGGTCGTTGAGTCCTAAATTCAAAATTGTATCCATCATCCCCGGCATTGAAATGGGCGCGCCACTTCGAACTGATACTAATAATGGCTGATCTGGATTACCAAATTGACGATCAGTTTTAGCTTCTAGTCGTTGAAGCGCTTTCATTAATTCGCCTTCTAAAAATTCACCATCTGGTTGGTCTGCATTTAAATAACGACGACATGCCGCCGTCGTAATCGTAAATCCAGCTGGTACTGGTAGACCCAAGCGAGTCATTTCCGCTAAATTAGCCCCTTTTCCACCAAGTTCTGTATTCGTTAACGTTTGATCTTCAGCAAAAGCGTAAATATATTTCATGTCGTAGCCTCCAATTTTTTATTGAACACCAATATCATATAGTGTGACACAATAAATGTCAATAGTAGGACCTATTCATTTAAATAAACCGCACTATTGCCCGAACTTGATTGCAAATGGGCCGTCATTATTTTATAATAAAGGGATTAATATCAGGTAAATGAAGGAGCTATGATGGAATTATCCGCTCGACAAAAACAAATTATTCAAATTGTCCAAAAGAATCAACCAATTAGTGGCACTAAAATTGCGAAACAACTGAATTTATCTCGTGCTACTTTACGTAATGATTTCGCGATTTTAACAATGACGGGGATACTAGATGCGCGTCCCAAAGTTGGCTATTTTTACGTTGGTCATGAGGTTACTCCACTGTTAGCTGATTACTTATATAAAATTTCGATTGATAAATTAATGATTGAACCAGTCCTAATTAACAAAGAAACCACTATTGATGAAGCCGTTACCCAACTTTTCATGCATGATGTGGGTTCACTTTACGTCGTTGATCAGCAAAAACGGTTACTTGGTCTCTTATCGAGAAAAGACTTATTAAGAGCTACCATGAACGCTGTCAATACAAGCACAACACCAGTTGCCTTAATTATGACCCGCATGCCAAATGTCATCACCATTACAGAACATGCGACCGTTTTACAAGCTGGCCAACGATTAACAACTCACGAAGTTGATTCACTACCAATTGTGGCTGCTGATAATGTGACAGTGATTGGTAAAATTACTAAAACCATCATCATGCGTTATTTCATCGAAGAAGGTTTACACATTTAGGATTGCATAAAAAGCGGACCGACGCTTAAGAAAGGCGCGGTCCGCTTTGACTGAATACTGTTTAACTTAGATGTCCATTAAATAATCTGTCCCAATTGCTTTATTACATGATTTAACGTAGAATTGCTATGTTAAAAAACATCAGGAGGAAAACTATGAACTTTGTTGCCATTGATTTTGAAACAGCTAATGCTAAACGATATAGTGCCTGTTCTGTGGCCTTGACAGTTGTTCGCGAAAATAAAATTGTGGATGAATTTTATTCCTTAATTAATCCGCCAACTGATTTTCACTGGCGTAATATCCAAGTCCATGGAATTCACGCCGCTGATGTCGTGAATGCGCCAACTTTTACTGATATATGGGGCCATATCAATTCTTTCTTTGATGAAAACAAATTAGTAATTGCTCATAATGCACCGTTTGATAATAGTGTCATCAAGAGTAGCTTAGATTATTTTGGAATTGAACGGCCGAAATATTTAACTTTAGATACAGTGAAAACCAGTAAACAATTTTTCCCGGATTTTCCCAACCATAAACTCGACACAGTTTGTAATGAGCTAAATATCACCTTAGACCACCATCATAACGCACTGGATGACAGTCAAGCTTGTGCTAACATTTTGCTTTATCAAGCCAGTCATTTTGGTATTCAGCCAATTAAACCATTTGTCAAAACAGCTAAATAAGACTCAAAAATCACCCCATATATTGAGGTGATTTTTTGATTAATGATCCAGATCTAACGTCATCATAAATGATTTTCGTTCAGTACCTTGGCCATCTTTAACCGTTTCGACTTGTTTAGGTTTAAAGCCCATTTTACGATAGAGCCCAACCGCAGGTGTATTATCAGCAATCACTGACAAGGTAAATTGTCTTAGTGGACTAAAGTGATCACCCCAATAAATTAATTCATCTAATAATGCAGTCCCTAAGCCTTGATGATAGTATCGCTTCAAAATTGCAATTCCAATCTCACCCGTCGGTTTACCATCCAATTTTGACACGGTAGCGATTCCAATCATTTCACCAGCGTCTAGCGCTAGTAAAACTAAGTTATCATCAGTTTGGCCAATCTGCTCTAAATTATCAGCTTCTTGATCAACCGTGAGGGCATCAAAGTTTTCAATCGTAAAAAACGATGACTCAGCTTGCAGTAATCTCAATAATTGTAAAACTTTGGCAGCATCGTCAGGCTCTGCGGCTTTTAATTCAATTTCCATTATTTAGGTCCTCAATAATCTTTTTAAAATGGTATCCATGTGGTACAAAAGTAACCCGGCGTTCAGTTTCAATATCAGTGCGGCGAAAATTCACAGACAGATAATCGTGAGGTAGTTCGTCTTCAACAAACTGGGCCCATTCGACCACACTAACCCCAGGACCATCGAAATATTCATCTAACCCAAGTTCTTCTCCACCACCGTTTTCTAAGCGATATACATCCATATGATAAAGTGGCAAACGTCCACCTTGATATTCACGAATTATGGTAAACGTAGGGCTTTTAATTAACGCATCAATCCCAAGTCCTTCCGCCAAACCTTTGGTAAAGGTTGTTTTGCCGGCACCTAAGTCTCCATTTAAAACTAAAACATCCCCTGGTCCCAAACAATCTGCTAATTTTTTGGCAAAATTCATTGTTTGTGTACTATTTGTAAATGTAATTTCCATTATTTCACCTTAATCATTAAATAAGCGAACCGATTTTTAAGTATCGATTCGCTTAATGTTTATTAATCTAATGCTTGAGCAGCTGTAATCAATGCTACTTTATAAACGTCTTCTTCACTGGCACCCCGTGATAAATCAGAAATCGGTGCATTCAATCCTTGAAGAATAGGTCCAATGGCTTCAAAGCCACCAAAACGTTGGGCTATTTTGTAGCCAATATTACCTGATTGCAAGTCTGGGAAGACAAAAACATTCGCATGTCCAGCAACTTTTGAACCTGGTGCCTTACGTTCGCCGACACTTGGAACAAAGGCAGCATCAAATTGAAGTTCCCCATCAATTGGCAAATTAGGTGCCAGACCTTGTGCAATTTCAGTTGCTTCTGCCACTTTGGTCACAACATCTGCTTTTGCGGAACCCTTAGTTGAAAAGCTAAGCAAGGCAACCTTTGGGTCAATATCAAATAATTGAGCCGTTTCAGCACTTTGCAAGGCAACTTCGGCCATTTCTTGTGCACCCAATTCAATATTGATAGCACAATCGGCAAAGACATAACGTTCGTCACCTTTTTCCATAATAAAGGCACCACTGATACGAGAATTGCCTGGCTTCGTCTTAATAATTTGTAAGGCGGGACGAACAGTGTCACCAGTCGCATGAACAGCACCAGAAACCATGGCGTCAACTTTGTTCATGTAAACCAACATCGTTCCAAAATAGCTCACATCACCAATCATTTGCGCAGCTTGTTCAGGAGTTGTTTTACCCTTACGGCGTTCAACTAAACTGTCAATCATGGCTTGTTTGTCATCATACGTAGCTGGATCGATAATTTCGATTCCGGTTAAATCAAATTTATTTTGAGCAGATACTTCGTTAATTTTAGCGGTATTACCCAATAAAACTGGCTCTACTAACCCATCTTTTTTAAGGCGAGAAGCAGCTCCTAAGACACGTTCATCTTCACCTTCAGGAAATACAACTCGTTTGTTTTGACCCTTAACTTTTGATGCTAAGCCTGTAAATAAATCCATATCTATCACTCCATCTAATTTATTATGAAACAATTATTTTTCTTCCACAGATTCTGGAAGCTGCCAATCAATTTCTTTTTCTCCTAATTGCCGAAGGTCTGCATTAACTTTAGAAAATGGTCGTGACCCAAAGAATCCACGATATGCCGAAAGCGGACTAGGATGTGCTGATTCAATCACCATATTTTTGGTAGTATCAATCAGCTTCACCTTTGCTTGCGCTGCTTTACCCCATAAAACGAAAATCACGGGTGTATTTCGAGCTGACAATGCCATAATCGCGGCATCTGTTAACGTCTCCCAACCTTTCCCTTGGTGAGAAAACGCCACTCCATCTTGTACTGTCAGAACAGAGTTCAATAACAATACTCCTTGGTCAGCCCAGTGTTTCAAATAACCATGATTAACTGGTGTAAAGCCTAAATCATCTTGCAATTCTTTGTAAATATTGCGTAATGATGGTGGTATCTTCACGCCTGGTAAAACTGAAAAGCTTAACCCATGCGCCTGAAAATTTTCGTGATACGGGTCTTGACCCAATATCACTACCTTGGTTTGATTAAACGAAGTCCATTCAAATGCTTCAAAAATTTTATCTTGATCAGGATGGATATTTTTTGTGTGATACTCATCGCTGATAAACTGACTTAAGGTTTGAAAATATTCTTTATGAAACTCCGGCTCCAAAACCGACCACCAATCATTGGTAATAAATGGTTGCATATACAGCACCTCATGACAATTCTAGCATAATAGCCCCGAAAATGATATCGCGAACAAAGCGTGGTAGAATATAAACAAATCCAATCAAAGCGAGGTGTGAGCATTGCGTGACTTATTTATTCGCCAACATTCTTCTGATTTGCGTGGGGCCAGTGTCGTCAAAGACGAAAATGGCGAATCCCTGTATTTAGTGATTGGAAAATGGGGCATCCAAAAAGATGTTATTTCCGTTTATTCCATGCAAGGCGAACTGTTATCTGAAATTAAACAGCTCACCCTCGGAATGCTACCCAAATTTGCAATTTTCAAAGGCTCAGAACAAGTTGGTACAATCAGTAAATCATTTGGCTTTTTCCGAGAAGTAATTTATATTCGAGGCTTAAATTGGATTATTGTTGGTAATACCCTTCGAGAAAGCTATCGTGTTTATCATGGATCGCAATTGATTTTCTCGTTTCATCCAGAAGATGACAATAATTTACAGTTTAACCAACTAACGGTCTGCAGTGAAGAATATGAAGCCTTGTCAATTGCCGTTGCGTCTGTTTTAGACCACTGGGCACGACGCGATAATTTTAGAATTATGACAGTCCCACCAGTTCCAAGTCCTAGATTTAGAAATTCAGAAGCTTTTTTCAATCATCCAATGAAAATTAAACGTATCAAAAAGAGTGATAATCCGTAATGGGTTATCACTCTTTAATTTTACCGTTTCAATTGACATCAATAATGTTTCATCACTCGTTCAATTTGACGGTTTTGATCGCGTTTCTTAATAGTTTCACGTTTATCATACTCATGTTTACCCTTAGCAATGCCTAATAATACTTTTGCATACCCTTTTTTGATATACATCTTTAAGGGAACTAATGTGATACCTTGATTGGTTAACTCACCAGTCAATTTACGAATTTCTTTTTTATGCAAAAGCAATTTTCGGTTACGTAATGGATCATGATTGAATTGGTTGCCTTGATCATATGGACTGATATGCACATTCATCAACCATGCTTCATTACCTCGAATCTGAGCATAACCATCCTTGAGCTGAACACGTTTGGCACGGACTGATTTAATCTCAGTTCCCGTTAAAACCACTCCAGCCTCATAAGTATCAGAGATTGAATAGTCATGACGGGCTTTCTTATTTTGGGCAACTAAATTATCATCGTTTTGTTGCTTCTTTTTGGCCAATTTGAATCACCTCACTTGTAATCTAGTGTGAATCTCTTGGTGACTTTCGTGCTTGTCCTCGATTGATTTGACGATTATTTTGTTCGCCATTATTACGAGAAGTATTGTTACTACGGTGTCCATTGTTATTATTACTATTGCTGTTGCGGTTACCATTAGAATGGTTGCCATTACGGCTGTTACTATTACGATTATTGCCGTTACGGTTTCCTTGGCCACCGCGGCGACCCCCGCGACGATCGTCTTGACGTGGAACGCGGAGTTTAGTCAATGGTGCTTCTGCTGGGTCTACAAGTTCAAAGTCAATTTCACGTTGATCCTTATCCACCCGTAACAGCTTCACTTTGACCGGTTGACCAATTTGGAAAATGTGATGGAATTTACGACCAACTAATGCTAAATGTTTTTCAACATATTCGTAATAATCATCATTCATCACACTGATATGAATTAGACCTTCAACCGTGTTAGGTAAGGAGATAAAGAGTCCAAACTTCATAACGGAACTAACCACAGCGTCAAAAGTTTCACCGATGTGGTCTTCCATAAATTCAGCTTTCTTCATGCTATCTACTTCACGTTCCGTGTCAATTCCACGACGTTCTGTGACAGATGTATGCTCTGCAATTTCAGGTAACTGATCACGATATTTTTCTTTAGCCGCGGCGTCAGTACCATGTTTTTCGTACCACTTAATTAAGCGATGTACCGTCGTATCTGGGTAGCGACGGATTGGTGAAGTAAAGTGAGTGTAAAATTCTGCGCCTAATCCAAAGTGACCTAATGAGTCCTCTGAATAACGCGCCTGTTTCATACTTCGAAGCATCATCACTTGAACCATTTGTGCTTCAGGTGTGTCCGCAACATCCTTCAAGACATTTTGTAACATCTTAGGTTTCAAGTTATTTGGATCACCCTTAACGTTAATTCCAAAGACACTAAGGAATTCAAAGAAATTCTTTACTCGTTCACCATCTGGCGTTTCATGGACACGATATAAGAATGGTACTTGGAGTTTTTTAAAGTGTTCAGCAACGGTTTCGTTGGCCGCCAACATAAATGATTCAATCATACGTTCTGACAAACCACGTTCACGCAATTCAATGTCAGTTGGATGGCCATTTTCATCAACAATGATTTTAGCTTCTGGCGCATCAAAATCAATTGCACCCCGGCGTTTACGGCTCTTCAAAAGAATGCGGTGTAAATCACCCATTTCTTCAAACATTGGCACAAGTTCTTTATATTCATCACGAGTTTTTTCATCATGAGCTTCCAAAATTGCATTGACTGCTTTGTAAGTCATGCGCGCGTGAGACTTCATCACACTGGTAAAGATTCGATGGTTAACAACTTGTCCCTCAGCATTAATTTCCATTTCACAACTCATCGATAGACGTTCAACATCTGGGTTCAATGAACAAATTCCATTTGATAAACGACGAGGTAACATTGGAATTACTCGGTCAGTCAGATACACCGATGTGCCACGATTAAAGGCTTCACGGTCAAGCGGTGTTCCTTCTTGAACATAGTGGCTCACGTCAGCAATATGAACCCCTAAATGGTAATTGCCATTATCCATTTTCCATGCCACGACTGCATCATCCAAATCCTTTGATTCGATGCTGTCAATCGTTACCAGTGGTTGATCCGTAATGTCTTCACGGCCAACTTTTTCTTCTTCAAGTACTGTTTCGCTAATCGCATTAGCCTGTTCGATGACATCTTCAGGAAATTCGTGAGGTAAATCATGTGCATAAACAGAAGCCAAGATATCAATTCCTGGTTCGTCTTTCGCACCAATAACTTGTTTAGCTACACCAATCATGGTTTTAGGTGCTTCATTAGTTGGATATTCTGTCACATCTGCAGTGACAATTTCTCCATCGGTTGGAACTAAGCCTTTATCAGTAACCATAAACTTGAAGGTTGCAATCTTCTTATCTTTTAAGACGACTTCACCGACAAAATTAGCAGTTTTGTTCGACTTAAATTCACCCACCACTTGTGAATAGTGATGAGTTACAATTTTTTTAACGGTTCCTTCAGGTCCTTGAGACTTATCGGGACGACCTGGACGAATGATTTCAACCTCGACTTCATCACCATTCAAAGCATGCATGGTGTGGTCAGGATTAACATAGATATCTGGTTCGTCCGGATCATATGCGACAAATCCAAAGCCCTTATCATTACCATGAAAAACACCAGTTAAGGCATTTTGTTTTACAACGGCTTTGAACTCACCACTGTCGGTCACTTCAACTTCACCGTCACGTTCTAATTGGGCCAGGGCTTGAACAATTGGCGTAAATTGTTCCGCTGCAGCCATATCTATTTGCGAAGCCAACTTTTCAACTGAAAAACTTAGTTCAGAGTTGTCATGCAAATGTTGGTTAATTTTTATTTTTAAATTACTTTCTGTCATTATCTACCTCAAATATTTTTGCTAAAAATTTACGGACATCACTTTCTAATTCCCGATGAGCCGAATTAACGGTAAGGACGTGAGTCGCATCTGGATAGAAATGAAATTCTACTTCTTTGTTTAATTCGATTAGGCGTTGCTTAAATGCATTTCCATTTTCAGGATCAATCATTTCATCTGCTCCGCCTTGAGCAATAAAGAATGGCACTTTAATCTGATTTAAATTATCTGCGACATTTTCTGTAAAGGTTTCAATCTCGTCTAATTGATTCTTAACGTTATCTTTAATCCACTGCAGTCCTTGCGCTTTTTCTTCTGCAGCTGTTCCCATTTTATCATATTTTCTTGCTGCCATTTTTGGAAATTCAACCGGTACGTTCGAACCACCAACGCGCACTACTGGAGAAGCAAAAGTTCCCCCCGCCACTAACTGTGGATAAGTCTCAAGCATTTTAGTAGTATAAATTCCACCCATCGAGAGACCAAAGATTGCAATTGACTGGTAGCCTTTATCTAACATAAATTGCACTGCATTTTGAGCATCGGTTTGCCATTGACTGGTCGATCCCTTACTCAAAACATCTCGAGGGTCACTCGTAGCATGACCTGTAAAGATGGGCGCATAGACGGTGTAGTCATCTTTTTCTAAGGCTCGACCCATCATTCTCATATCATTGCTACTACCCGCATAGGCGTGCAATAAAATTACTGCGTTTGGTCCATGTTCAAATAAAAATGGTTCCGGTTCTCGTACCATAAGTTAAGTTCCTTTCATAAATCAAAAAACCTCCTGTAAATTAACAGGAGGTTTTTTGTTTAGTGTGATGACAGATAAACTAATGCAATGGCTACAATGAAGAATATTGCACCCATAATTGTAGTAGCTACCTGCATGACGGCTTCAAATCCGCGCGCCTTTTTACGTGAAAATAAATCACCGGCACCACCTGTTAAAGCTGACATTGCATCATTACTCGTTTTAGCTGGTTGCATCATTACGCATGCAATCAATAATACACAAATTATCAAAAATGCTGTTAAAAGAATGTTATACAAGGAAAATTCCTCCTAATTTTGCCCGATACAAATACTACTGAAGTATAGCATATATCGCCGCACCATTCTACTTTTTTTACAGAATAGTCTTTGAGGTTTAACGAAATTTAACAATCCAAAGTACTCACAAGTCTGGATTTGGCAGAGAAAATAAGGTAAATAAAAACTATATTTCTGAGCATACCCAGAAATATAGTTTATTGTAATTAATAATTATTTGTTGATTACGTCTTGACGAGCTTGTTCGCTCAAGTTGTAGAATGCGTTAATACCTTTGTATTCTGACACACCTTCAAGTTGATCTTCAATACGCATAAGTTGGTTGTACTTAGCAATACGATCAGTACGGCTCATTGAACCAGTCTTGATTTGTCCTGCATTAGTAGCAACAACTAAGTCAGCAATGGTTGTATCTTCTGTTTCACCTGAACGGTGAGAAACAATTGCTGTATATCCAGCTTCTTTAGCCATTTCGATAGCTTCCATTGTTTCAGTAAGAGTACCAATTTGGTTAACTTTGATAAGGATTGAGTTTGATGCACCCATCTTAATACCCTTAGCAAGGTATTCAGTATTAGTAACGAAGAAATCATCACCAACAAGTTGAACTTTCTTGCCAAGTTCTTTTGTGATAGTTGCCCAGTCATCCCAGTTGTTTTCGTCGATAGGATCTTCGATTGAAATAATTGGGTATTTTGTAACAAGGTCTTCAAGGTACTTAGTGAAGTCTTCAGTGTTGAATTCTTCACCAGTTGACCAACGAAGCTTGTATTTCTTGTCTTCGTCACTCCATAGTTCAGATGCCGCAACGTCAATAGCGATTGCAATATCCTTACCTGGTTTGTAACCAGCTTCAGTAATAGCCTTTACCAAATATTGAAGAGGTTCTTCGTTATTGGCAAAGTCAGGAGCAAATCCACCTTCGTCACCAACTGAAGTAGCTTTACCGTCAGCGGCAAGCAATTTCTTCAATGTGTGGAAAGTTTCTGAACCCATACGGATTGCTTCTTTGATTGAAGGAGCACCAACAGGCATGATCATAAATTCTTGGAAATCGACCTTGTTGTCTGAATGAGCACCACCATTGATAACATTCATCATAGGAGTTGGTAAAACGTGAGCGTTGAATCCACCAATGTAGTTGTACAATGGTTGTTCAAGTTCGTCAGCAGCTGCACGTGCAGCTGCAATTGAAACGGCCAAAATAGCATTGGCACCTAATTTACCTTTGTTAGGTGTACCATCAAGCTTGATCATAGCCTTATCGATAGCAACTTGGTCAGTTACTTCAAAGCCAATGATTTCTTTAGCAATGATGTCGTTAACGTTAGCAACGGCTTTAGTTGTACCCTTACCTTGGTAACGGTTCTTGTCGCCATCACGCATTTCAACGGCTTCATGTTCACCAGTTGAGGCACCTGAAGGAACGATTCCACGGCCTGCACCACCGGCTTCAGTATATAATTCAACTTCAACAGTTGGGTTACCACGTGAATCAAGGACTTCACGAGCATAAATATCTGTAATTAATGACATTATTGTATCTCCTCTGATTGTATAATTTTAAAAACTTTACATTTGTAATTGTATTATTTTGTGCAATTAAAAACAAGCCATTTGACGATAAATGTGACTACTAAATCCAAAAATGATTGGTAACACCGATTAAATATGCTAAAATTGTGCTCTATGTTTAAAAGGAGTCGTTTAATATGTGGCCTATCTATCTCAAAGGATTATTAATTAGTCTTGCCTTAGTTTGCTCAATTGGCGTTCAAAATATTTTTGTTTTTAACAATGCCATTGCAAATAAACTTAGTCGAAGTATTTTATTTGCCAGTTTTATCTGGATTGCTGATACTGCATTAACCGTCATCGCATTTTTAGGAATGGGTGCCATTATCAGTACTCATCCAGTCTTCAAAATTATTGTGATGGCTGTTGGTGGCCTAATGGTAATTTGGATTGGATACGGTATTATCAAATCCGCCGCCAGTTTTAAATTTGATTTAGCCCAGAACCAATTAACTACCAAGCGCGCATTTATCATGTCGTGGATTGTCACTTGGGCTAATCCACAAGCATTAATAGATACCAGTTTGATGTTAGGTGCCTTCCGCAGTACTTTAACTGAAGCACAAGTTTTACCGTTCATGCTTGGCATCGTGAGTGCCACGGCATTGTGGTTTTTTGATATCACTTTAATTTTAAATTTATTAAAAGACAAATTACCAAATCAAGTTTTAGTCGCTATCAATGTTATTTCCGGGTTTATTGTGATGGGCTACGGCTTTTACTTAGGTTGGAACGTCTTACACTTTTTATTCTTTTAAAAGTGGCTGGGAAAAAACTAACCAGCTATAGAAAAATCGACCAAGAATTCTATAATTAATAGAATTTTTGGTCGG
>NZ_BJEB01000033.1 GCF_005405445.1 Paucilactobacillus nenjiangensis | reverse complement strand
AATAGCCCTTCGGGCAATAAAAAAGAGCAATCCATCACGTCCTTGAAAGAACGTGTTTCCTTGCTCCGTTCCAAAAACGATTTTCAATTCAACATTGAAAATCGTTTTTGTGTGGTTTTTTAAACGTGGCTAATTTTTGAAACGTGCTACTTCGCCACAGACTTCTCACTTAACTCATATAGATTCAGCAGCCTAAACCAGCTGCCTTATCCATATTTTGTTAATGCTCGAAGCCTAGCGTGACGAATCGCACTCTCATTTTCTGAAACGCGCTCCTCCTGTCAAAACACTCCGCCTAATTTTGTAATTAAATTTCCAAATCCGAAATTATTAATTACTTCAATTAGTGCTCATGTTCTACCCGACAGGTTTCACGCTCTGATTTTCTGAAACGCGCTCCTCCTGTCAAAACACTCCGCCTAATTTTGTAATTAAATTTCCAAATCCGAAATTATTAATTACTTCAATTAGTGCTCATGTTCTACCCGACAGGTTTCACGCTCTGATTTGTTCCCACTGCTTCCAAACCTTCTCAGGAGAAAAGGCAGTGCTGTTAGCATACGCAGCATCACTCATTTTTTGCCATTGAGTATCATCTTGTAAAATCTCAATGGCAGCTTGGGCGATTGCAGAAATATTATTGGCTTCGATTAAGCGACCGTTTTGACCATCATCAATCATTTCTGCAGGTCCATAATTATATGCATAGCTGACGACAGGAACGCCGTGACTTAGTCCTTCCATCATCGCCAGTGGTTGGCCATCACGTTTGCCCAAATCAAGCATTAATTGGGCTGAATCATAAACATTCTCGACATTAGGTTGATAGCCTTTAAAATTAACCGAATCATCGTCAATTTTTAAATCAATCACCTGCTGTTCAAATTTTTCCATATCCGGTTTACTACCATAGCCATACACATCAATATTCGTCTCCGGTACCGCTTCGTGTATCAACTTGTAAGCTTGAAGTAATTGATCAATTTGCTTATCGTTACCCAATCGGCCGACATACAACAAACTACCATGCTGGCGTGCATTTAATTTCACCGGCTGGTGCTCCTCGGCAATTGTACCGCTAATCGTATAAATCTTATTCTTAAATTTCGGTAACCGCGTTTGCAAATTTTCTCGTTGTGCCTTGGTCATGACAATCACACCCGTAAGCTTTTTCAATCCTTCTGGGGTAAATGGCACGGCATATGAGCCATCATATGCACCGGTCACTTCATCCTGACCATCCCGCACATGATCCATCGGAATCCACAGATATTTTTTAGCTTTGGAAGTAATCTGCATAACCGGTTGATTGGCCATCGCTGGTCGATCAGCAATAAACACATTATTTTCATCATTGGCCATGTTTAATTCATTTAAGAAAAAGGCAAATAAATCATCAATCGTATTAAAGAAACGATCCTTTCCACGATAATCAATTAGGCGATTCAATGAGTTAATTGGTGTGTTAGCGGTGGATTTAATATAATGGCGTTCCATATATCGAGTACCATCCGGACGATAGTAAATTTGATAAAATAAGTGACCTTCGTTATCAAAAAATTCATCGACTGACTTAAAGCCTCGAATATCATACTGTTCCCGATTCGTTAAATTACCGGCACCATCGACATAATCGATACGAGCAATCTGGCCCACTGTTCCACTAGCAAAATGCATTTCGCCAATCAAACGACCACCATCTTTAATCGTCCGTGAATTGTTTCCAGTGCTCACCTGATAGTCAATCGGAATATCTAAATCACGCGCTTTTAATTCCCGACCTTGATAATCGACTGTATCGCCAAAGAAATCAAACATATTAATAATTTGTCCATCAATTAAGTGAAACTTTTTAATCGTTCGATGAAGTTGGTTGTCGTGGTTACGGGTCACAATCCTAGCAGGTTCATTGTGTTGATCAAATAATTTAATTCGTTTAAATTCGGCATGCTCAACACTTGAATTTTGGCCCAGAATATATTCATTCACAAAGAAAAACATTAGTGAGCCTCCTTTCCAAATTGTTCCGCATCTTTAATCAGCACATTCCACTTATCCATCACCGCAGCTTCTGAATAACGTTTGCTATCTTCATACGCATTCTCACTGAATTTTTCTAATTTCTTTTGATCAGTCAGTAATGAAATAATGGCTTTGGCGAGTCCGTCAATATCACCATTGGTCGTTAAAATACCATCTTGACCATCAATCACAACATCGGCCGGGCCATATTTAATATCATTAGAGATGATTGGCAAACCGTGCGATTGTGCTTCAACTAACGACAATGGTAGCCCTTCGGCACGGCTAGGCAAAATCAGCAATTGTGCATCGTCATACACGCTGGCAACGTCCGAAGTATAACCTTTAAACGTAATTGATTTTTCTAATTGTTCTTCTTTAATAATGGCTTTGACTTTTTTACCGAAATCTTCATTTTCATAACCCCAAAAATCTAGTGAAGCCTCTGGGACTACGGCAATGACTTGTTTCCAAGCGTGGGCTAATTGATCTTGTTGTTTTTCAGAAGAGATTCGCGCCACCATGACCACTTTTAACGGTGTTCGTTTGGCAAACTCAACTCGTTTAGCATTTAAAGTAGCTTCTGGCACAATGGGTCCTGGAATTTGATAAATTTTAACGCCTTCATCCCCAAATCGAGCATCCAAATCAATTTTCTGCTGATGTGTGAGGCCGATTAAGCCGTCCCAGTTTGTTAAATGATTTAATCCGTATGCATAGTTGTAGTTATATTCGGCATGCAGCATGTCCTTAGAATCATTGACATGATTATTGTGCAATTGCATCGCACGGTACACCCGATTTTTCATATGGAACACGGGCCAAGCTAATTCGTACGAACGATCCACAATGAACTTAGGCTCAGTGCCTTCGTTTAATTGGTCATCAACCACCACTTGATCATAAAAGAAGCTGGCCAATTCGGTAAAATTAGCAAACGAATACTTCTGTTGGTGATAATTTAAGATAAAGTGTTCAATATCTTTACCTTGTCGGTCGTGCATGCGGGCTTTTTGAATTGCAATCGTGCCATCCGGCTTAAGATAGTTTTCAACGGAAATTTTTCCATCCCATCCATAAACCTGTTCTACCGAGATAAAGCCGCGCACATCAAACCATTTGACGTTCAATAATTTACCAAAATGGTCGAAATATTGGAGATTCATCACCCGCTTATCGTTTTCGCTACGGCGACGAATATACATCATCCGTTGATCACCATCATAATAATTGTAACTAGCGCCATCAGCTGCCCGCCGCCAAGATGAATCAATTTGGATATCTTGTATCATCTTGGGCTTATCTTCAATATTAAATGCCTCTTGAAAATAATCATACAGATTCACTAATTGTGAATCGTCAATTCCAGCGGCTCGCGTCACTTTATGCAGCTCATTATTGTACTGAATTGTCATAATTTTGGCTGGTACGTTGTAAGTATTGAAGAGATTCAATCGCTTTATCTCCGCGTGTTCAATGCCAGATTTATGATCTTGCATATTGTCATCAAGAAAATAATACATTGTGTCTCCTCCCCTGTTTCATTCATTGTATAGATAATACCATATATTAACTTTGTGACCATATTTTGATGAAATGTTTATAACTTTTCGAATGTTAATATCAATGTTCAATAAATCAGCGTTATGTTATGATATATCAATAGTTAACAGGAGGAACATCGTATAATGCAAGATCCATTTAACAATCAAAACGACCCAGGCCAAGACCCTAATGATCCATTTGCAGGGCTACCTATCCCACCAAATTACGCTCGAATTGTGAACAAAGAGAATCGTCAAGTTCGCATCGCTAAAGTTGGGGTTTCTTGGACGACCTTTTTCTTTGGTCCTTTACCTTCAATTTTTCGTGGTGATTGGTATAATTTTGCTTTGATGTTAGTCATTGACCTGGCCTATGGATTATTACTATCTATGCTTGGAGTTGAAGTCGTTAACACCGATACGGCATCAAACTTAGCTTTAATTTTAAATGCCATTCCATCAATTATTTTCTCACTCTACTACAATCTTATGTATTTCCGTCACAAATTTTATACCGGTTATGAACCAGCAGATGAACGTTCGAAGGCGTTGTTGGTGAAGGCGAAGTACTGGAAAGACTAGAGTGCTGACAATCTTCGATAATCAATGAGTACTAATAATAAATACTAATTGGCTCGCTTCTTGAGTCGGTTAGTATTTTTAATTAGACGGAGTTGATTGAAGATTGGAGCACGTTTCAAATAATCCTCATCTCCTCCATCTTGCCGAAACGTGCTTTCCAAAGCAACATCGTCACTTAACTTAAATAGCACCCACCAATTTAAAGTACAAATTGATGAGCGCTATTTTTCGTTAAATGCTCCGATGCTGACCGCTTTGGTCAGCACTCTTTTTTTCTAATACTCATAATCCTCATTCCCCATCGACTCAGCATTACCCATTAAGTAACCAGCTCCAACTTGAGAGAAGAAGTCATGATTAGCAGTTTCAGTTGAAATACCGTTCATAACGATTGGATTAATATCTTCAATTTCTGCGTTAGGAAAAATTGATTCGAAGCCCATATTCTGTAACGACTTATTAGCATTGTAGCGAACAAACTGTTTTACGTCTTCCGCCAAACCGATTGGTGAATAGACTTCATCGGTAAAGGCAAACTCATTTTCTAGCAAATCGTCTAACAATTGATCCATCCACTTTTTAAAACTCACTTGTTCTGCTTCAGGAAGTTCTCTAAAGCCCAGCGAAAATTTATAGCCTAAATATGTGCCATGAACTGATTCATCACGAATCACTAGTTTAATAATTTCAGATAAGTTAGCTAATTTGTTGTTGCCTCGATACCATAATGGGGTGAAAAAATTAGTATAGTAGAGTATTCCTTCCAAAAAGACACTGGCAACTTTCTTTTGGAGACCATCCCCAGTTTGGTAAACTTCATTAATGCGTTTCGCTTTGTACTGCATGCGTGGATTGTTATTCATCCAATCAAAGGTCGCGTCCACCGTCTCTTGATTATTTAATGAAGTCAAAATTGTGCCATAGCTCTTCGCATGGATAGCTTCCATCATCAAAAAATCGTTAATAACGGCAGCTTCTTTTCGCGTTCTGACATCTGGGCGCATCACATCAACGCCTTCTTCAGACTGTAACGTATCAAGCAATGCTAACCCACCGACAACCTTGTTGATAACGTCTTTTTCAGTTTGAGTCAATGTCCGCCAGTCACGTAAATCATTTGAAACTGGTACACGGGTATCCAGCCAGTATTGCGCTGTTGCTTTATCCCAAACATATTCATCAAATTCGTCTTCGTTTACATCCCAATTAATCGTTGTATACTTCATTAATTTTGTCTCTCCTTAAAAATCATAATCATCGTCTGCCATGACCTCAGTGTCAGCTTCTGGATTGGCTGCATTAACTTGCTGTAAGAACTGTTGTTGATTAATCATTCGTTCATTAATTTCATCAATCACTAACGAAGGATGCACTTCAAAGATTGTTGATAGTCCGAGTGAGCTTAAGGCATGATTGGCACCAAAATAACACGCATTTTTGGCAGCAGCTGCATCAATTGCATTGGCTTCAAGCAATTCCACCTCAGCGGCGACAAATTCTTGAACTCGCTGATTGATCCAATCAATTAATTCGGTTTGATCATTGTCAGTTAAATCACTGAATCCCAGCTGAAATTTATAGCTCAAATACGCCGTAAAGATGGCGTTACCGCGCATAATATTTTCAATCATTTGGTTAACGTTGATTAACTGTGAATTTTGTAAGACATCATTGTACTTGCCAAAGACTAAGGCTGTTTCGGCCAAAATAAACATCGCTTTTTTCTGCAAATCAGTCCCCGTTTGGCAAACATCAGTTAATTGACTAATTGCCAACGCCAAATCATCTTGATTGTCAGCCCACTTAAAAGCAGCACTAGATTGGTCACCAGTTAAGAGTTCACGGAAAATAGTTGTACAACTTTTAGCATGAACTGATTTCATAAATGTAATAGTATTCAAAACTGATTCTTCTTGTTGAGTTCGGGTATCATGTCTGAGACTCGGTGTGCCCACTTCAGATTGAAATACGTTAATCAATGAACTACTAGCTAGCATGTTGGCAATTGCTGTTTGTTCGTTTGCTGGTAAAGCTTGCCAGGCCGTAATGTCATTAGCGATTGGTACTCGAATATCTAGCCAAAAATTACTAGTTAATTGTTCCCACGTATATTTATCAAAATTATCTTCGATTTGATCCCAGTTGATTGCTTTGTAATATAAATAATCCATCTTTTTCTCCTTAAATCATGCAGGCTTCACATTCGTTGGCTGTCTTAATTTCGTCATCTTCTGTAAAAGTCCGAATGTAATACAATGACTTGATGCCCTTAGTCCAGGCATAATTTCTAAGTCGATTTAAATCACGCGTGGTCATCTTCAAATTGGCATTGTCTTTCCATTCATATAAATCTGGTTTCAAGACCGACCGCATGAATAACGTCAAACTCATCCCCTGATCAATATGCTTTTGTGCCACCGCATACGTATCGATAATTTTGCGTTGATCAATGTCATACGCCGTATGGTAATAAGGCATAGTGTCGTTTGACAAATAAGGTGCTGGATAAAAAATCGAACCAACTTTATTTTCTTGGCGTTGTTCCACTAATTGCGTAATTGGATGTAAGGAAGCGCTCGTTTCATTAACATATGAAATTGAACCGTTTGGAGCAATGGCTAATCGATTGCGATGATACAAACCATCGTTCATCACGGCTTGACGCAGGACTTGCCAATCCGCCACCGAGGGTAATTCAATTGACGCAAAAATTTCGGCCACCTTGGGGCTATTAATCGCAAATTCAGCTTGAACGTATTGGTCAAAATAACTGCCATCAGCGTACGTTGATTCGGTAAACTGCGCGAAGCTTTCTTGGCGTTCTTTGGCAATTGCGTTACTGGTTTTTAAAGAATAATAATTCAGCGCAATAAAGTAAGCTTCGGTAAATTCTAAGGCTTCGGCTGACCCATACTCAATTTGATGGCGAGCTAAGGCGGTATGTAATCCCATCGCTCCTAACCCGATTGTATGATAACGATCATTGCCTTTTTTCACAGTTGGTACCTCATCAATACTGGTAGTGTCGGTCACCATGGTTAATGCCCGAACTGCTACTTCAACGGAATGGCCAAAATCTGGAGATTCAATCATATTCATGATGTTGGTTGATCCTAAGTTACATGAAATATCGGTACCAATATTTTGATAACCTAAATCATCATTCAAAGCTGAAGGTTCTTGTGGTTGCAAGATTTCACTACATAAATTACTCATGATAATCCGGCCAGCAACTGGATTAGTTTGATTAGCGGTATCAATATTTAGAATATATGGATAACCCGATTCTTGTTGTAATTGCGAAATTTTTAATTCTAACTTCCGTGCATTAATCTCAGTCTTTTTGATGCGTGGATTAGCGACTAATTCATCATATTTAGCCGTGATATCAAGATATGAAAATGGTTGCTGGTATTCGCGTTCCACATCATAAGGACTAAACAAGTACATTGGTTGATTAGTTTTCAATAATTCATAATATTTATCCGGCACCACAAGTCCTAATGACAATGTTTTAACCCGAATCTTTTCATCGGCATTTTCTTTTTTTGTATCCAAGAATTGTAAGATATCAGGATGAAAGACGTTTAAATAAACCACGCCCGCACCATTGCGTTGCCCTAATTGATTACTATAACTAAACGAATCCTCTAACAATTTCATCACTGGTACCACCCCTGACGAGGCATTTTCAATTTGTTTAATTGGATCACCAGCTGCTCGCAGATTAGATAAGTTCACACCCACGCCACCACCAATTCGTGACAGCTGCAGGGCTGAATTAACGCCCCGACCAATTGACAACATCGAGTCAGCGATATCAATTAAGAAACAAGAAACCATTTCTCCACGACGTTTTTTCCCAGCGTTCAAAAAAGTGGGAGTCGCTGGCTGGTAACGTTGTGAAATTAATTCGTCAGCGACTTCTTGCGCTAACTTTTCATCCCCCTGAGCTAAATACAATGCATTCATTGCCACTCGATCAACAAAGCTTTCTAAAAATTGTTGGCCATCGTTAGTTTTCATCGCGTATTGACTATAAAATTTGTACGCCCCTAAAAAGCTTTTAAAGTGAAATTGATTGGCATTTAACTTGTCGAATAATTCTTGAACGAATTCTTCAGAATACTGATTCAGCACCTCCGCATCCAAATAGTTGTTCTCAACCAAATATGTTAATTTGTCAGGCAATGAGTCAAAACTCATTGTTCGTGGAATAACTTCTTCTTTGAAATAAGCCTTCAACGCCTCTTGATCATAATACAGTGGAATTTCACCATCCACTGGAATGTTTACTAGATTGTTTAAATAAAAATAAGTCTTTTCTGTTTGTGGTGCGCTAAGATCCATCATTGTTTATTCCCCCACTGGTTGATTTTCAAATTGTGCCCGAGCATAGATGATTTCGCGTGCAATTCGCTCTGGGTCACTTTCACTACCACGCAACTCAAAATCAGCAATAAACGGGAAATCGTAGCGTTCAGCATATTGGTGCGCCGTTAACGCAAATTGCTTATTGAAATTACGATTGCCACTACCCACAATGCCGTAGCAGTACGCAAAATTATCCTGATAATCTAAATATTGACCTAAGCGTCCAGTCAAAATCTCGCGATCGCCATTATTAACACCATTACCGCCTTCTAAAAACGCTGGTAAGAAGGTCACAAATGGTTCAGTTAGTTTCGTAGGTTCTGGATTTTCTTTCACATTAATTGCATTCACCGTAATCTCATGCTCGGCAAAATACTTAGTTAACTTCCCAATAAAATATTTTGTATTGCCACTTAAGCTAATGTATAAAATATTAATATCTTTACTCATTACATCGTCCCTTTAACTACATATTGTGTTGCAAAAATGATAATACCACAATATATGGTATATGAAAGGAGAAAATATATATTTATATAATATTAGAATATTACGTTAGCATACAATAAACATTCTGATAATTAGTCATATCAATGATTTAACCGACTAAATTTTAACCAAAATAACGGTAAAATTGATTCAAATATTTTTTTATTGTTCATCTGATTAAATTAGAACGATTCTTATTTAGACCATTTTAAATCGAAAGAATTTACTAATCAATTTTCCATCGAAGTGTTAATTTGAACTTTTTATGTATATTTTGTTGTATAAATTGACTCTCATTTTTTAATAATTTATTAATATCAACTTTTTTTATGTATTTTAAAGGAAAAATATCAGCATTTAAAGTATAATTATTATAACAATAAAGTTATGGAGGACGACAATGAGATTACCAATCCACAAACCAATTTTTCGCGGATTCCTAATGATCGTTGTCTTAGAAATTATCGCAATTGCCATTAATATGTTTTTTGCTCCACACGAGGTGGCGGCTGGTGGCGCAACTGGGATGGCTATTTTGGTCCAAGAGGCCTTTAACGTTCCACTTTGGATTACAACCCTAGTAATCAATATCGCCATGCTTGGGCTCGCATTTTCCTTTTTAAGCGGTGGCACCACTCGCCGAATTTTATTCGGTAGTTTAGCTTTACCAGTCTTACTGTCCATTACCCCTCAAATGATGTTAATTCAAGATCGTTTATTAGCGATTATCATTGGGAGCATAGTGATTGCGACCGGTTTTGCTTTAAATTACCGAATTGATGCATCTAGTGGCGGAACCACCGTCCCACCAATGATTTTTGCCAAATATTTTAAATTAAGACCTTCAATCGGACTATTGATCGTAGATTTCGTGGTCTGTCTTTTCAATATCCCGGTCACTGGCTTTGATGCCTTTGCATTAGCTATTTTTTCTGTTGGGATTACCAGCCTAGCGATGAACTTTATCGAAACTGGTTTTGACCGCAAAAAGGCTGTCTATATTATGAGCAATCAACAATTACCTGAAATCAAGCAAGTCATTGGTGGTTACAGTAATGAAACGCGTGAAATGTTAATGGTCGTGGTAGAGCAACGCGACTTCCGTCATCTAGTCAATAAGGTTCATAAACATGATCCAGGCGCCTTTTATCATTGCGACCGAAGCAACCGAGGTACACGGTGGAAGTATTTAACAAAAAAAGTTGTGAGCAAAAATTTTGCTCACAACTTTTTTAGATCTTCCATTGATTTGGATTTTCACGCCATTTTTTTAATGATTCAATGTCGGATTCTGTAATTAAATCTTCAGCTTTGGCCGTGTCGATTAAAGTACTATAATCAGTTACCGCAAAGTAATCTAGGCCCCGTGCACCAAAGTTTTCATCCGCAGCATTCAATTGGTAAGTAAAGACAGCCGCGACACCTTGTACCTCGGCGCCTTCGTTTTTCACCGCGTCAACTGCTTTCAAAACGCTGCCACCAGTTGAAATCAAATCATCGATTAGGACGACTTTTTGCCCTGGTTTCAAGACACCCTCAATTTGACGACCTTGTCCATGGTCCTTTGGTTTTGAACGGACATAAATCATTGGTAAATCGAGCATTTGCGCCACCCATGCAGCGTGTGGAATTCCGGCCGTGGCCGTTCCAGCAATCACTTCAACGTCCGGAAAATGTTCCCGAATAATTGCACTAATGCCGGTATAAATATTTCTACGAACTGTTGGATATGAGATTGTCATTCGATTATCCGTGTAAATTGGGCTTTTAATTCCACTAGCCCAGATAAATGGTTCGGTGGGTTTTAATGACACTGCGCCAATTTCTAGTAAATCATGTGCAACTTGTTGTGCAATTGAGTCCGACATACTAATCCTCCAAAAATTCTTTTGTAATTTCAAGGTAGGCATCCTGTGGATGATTACTTTGTGTGATAGGGCGACCCACCACAATACCATTGCTGCCTAATTGTCGCGCTTGCGCCGGTGTAACTGTTCGTTTTTGGTCATCTTTAACATTTAAATTTGGTCGAATTCCAGGTGTAATGCAAAGGAAATCATCGCTAACGACCGGGCGAATGACCGCTAATTCTTGTGCTGAGCAAACCACCCCGTCCACGCCTGCTTGTTGCGCCAATTTAGCGTAGCTTTGGACAGACTCTTGAATCGATAAATTCACATGTTGTTCGGTCTGCATGCTATGTTCATCCGTCGAGGTTAATTGCGTAATGGCCAATAATTTAGGCGCTTCAACCTCTGCCTCGGCTGCCCCAGCTTGCAAGCCGCGTAGCCCAGCTGCCATCATTTCTGATCCACCTGCAGCATGAATGGTCGTAAATTGCACACCGAAATGACCAATTGATTGCATCCCTTTTTCAACCGTGTTCGGAATATCGTGAAGTTTCAAATCCAAAAAAATATCAAAACCTCTGCGTTGCGTTTCCCAAATAATGTCTGGTCCTTCTTCATAGAACAACTGCATGCCAATTTTAATAATCGGTTTGGGTTCCACCTCAAATTGGTCAAGTAATTTAAGCAACAATCTTTTGGTGGGCACATCTAAAGCGACAATCGGTTGAAATCTTTTCAAAATTTGACCTCCGCTAAATCCGTTAATTTGTCGACATGATATGAATCCATGACGGTTGGTAATTGATCAATAATTTTGGGACATGCCAAAGGATCGTGGAAGTTCGCCGAACCGACTTCAACTGCGTTGGCTCCAGCCATCATGAATTCAAGAACATCTTCTGCTGTTTCGATGCCGCCAACTCCAATAATTGGAATTTGAGAGACTGCTCGAACTTGATGAATCATCCGCAATGCCATTGGTTTCAAGGCTGGACCAGATAAGCCCCCGGTTTGGTTTGCTAAAACTGGTTTGCGGGTATTTAAATCAATGCTCATCCCCGTCAAAGTGTTAATCATGGTCAGACCAGCGGCTCCACCGCGTTCTGCGGCTAAAGCAATCGGCACAATATCCGTAATATTTGGTGTTAATTTTACATAAAGAGGAACACTGCTAACGGCGGCACATGCGCGGGTGATTTCTTCTACTGTTTCTGGATCAGTTCCCATCGCTAACCCGCCATGTTTAACATTCGGACACGAAACGTTGATTTCAATCGCATTCACCAGCTTGGACGCACTGAGTTTACGCACCACTTCAACATAATCCTCCACGCTAAACCCTGCCGCACTAGCAATTACCGGTAATTCTGGAAATTGTTGATTTAACCAAGGCAGCTTTTCCGAGACCACGCGATCAACTCCGACATTTTCAAGACCATTGGCATTCATCCAACCGGCCGTGGTGTTGGTTGTTCGCGGTTTAGGATTTCCTTCGCGTGCTTCTGGTGTTGTCGATTTAATCACCAGCGAGCCCAACAAGTTCAAATCATATTTTTTTGAATATTCTTGTCCATACCAGAAAGTACCACTGGCAGGAATCACCGGATTCTTCAAATTTAACCCTGGTAATTGCACGTTCAATCGATTTGTTGTCATGCTGGTTCCTCCTATTTTTTACAATGCTTCCAATGCGTAACTTTGTTCTTCTAACATGCCGGTTAAAGCATTGAGGGTATCTAATGACGTTAAAAGCAAAATTTCATGACTAATAGCTAAGGCTCGCATTTTGGCGCCATCTTCTTTATGGCTGTTGCCATCATCCACGGTATTAATCACCATGGCAATCTTTTTGCTTGCGAGCACTTCAGATAATTCATTTTTACCATCACTGCCAAATTTGCCAACTCGTTGTGAAACCTTGATACCATGCTGTTCAAAGTAGTCTGCTGTCCCATCGGTGGCAGAAATTCTAAATCCAAGCTCAATTAAGCGCGCCGCAATTTTAGTGGCATGGTCCTTTTGCTGATCATCAATTGTCATCAGTACTTGACCTTCATTAGGCACATCAAATCCACTGCCTAAGAACGCTTTGGCCAGAGCTTTGGCAAAAGTTTCGTCACTACCCATTACTTCACCAGTCGATTTCATTTCTGGACTTAATAAGCTATCAACATCGTTTAATTTACTAAATGAGAAGACCGGTGCCTTCACATGAACTTGACCCGAATATGCAGCAATTCCCGTCTGATAGCCTAAATCAGCGAGCTTTTGTCCCATAATGACTTGTGATGCGAGTGGCGTCATCGGAATTTTTGTCACCTTGCTTAAGAACGGTACTGTCCGACTTGCGCGCGGATTTACTTCGATAACGTAGACCTTTTCATTGTGAACGACGAATTGTACATTCATTAAACCGATACATTTTAATTCAATTGCCAAATCAATTGTGTATTTTTCAATTTGATCAATCACTGACTGTGAGAAGGCTTGTGTTGGATAAACTGCCATTGAATCACCTGAATGGACCCCAGCACCTTCAATATGTTCCATAATACCTGGAATCAGTACGGTCTCACCATCACAGATGGCGTCAACCTCACATTCCTTACCGGGTAAATAGCTATCAATCAGAACCGGATGGTTCGGTGAAACTTCTACAGCGGTGGTCATATAGGTATGCAGCTGTTCATCATTATGAACGATTTGCATCGCCCGGCCACCTAAGACATAACTCGGGCGAACCAAAACAGGATAACCAATTTCATTGGCATTATGTTTGGCTTCATCATTTGTAAATGCGGTTTGACCAACCGGTTGTGGAATTTGAAGTTGTTGAATAATTCGATTAAATTCATCTCGGTCTTCTGCCCGATTCACATCGGTGACTGTAGTCCCAAGTATCTTAACTCCATGTTGTTCGAGCGGGGCCGCTAAATTGATGGCCGTTTGACCACCGAACTGAACAATCACGCCAAGTGGCTTTTCTACATCGACCACATTGAGGACATCTTCTAACGTCAAAGGTTCAAAGTACAATTTATCTGAGATGGAAAAATCAGTCGAGACGGTTTCAGGATTATTGTTCATGATAATGGCTTGATAGCCAGCTTGTTTTAAAGTTTGGGCACAGTGAACGGTCGCATAATCAAATTCGATTCCTTGCCCAATTCTGATTGGTCCCGATCCTAATACCAAGACGGTTTTATCACTGTTAGCATGACTTTCATTTTCAGATTCATAGGTGCTGTAGAAATAAGGCGTGTGAGCTTCAAATTCGCCGGCACAAGTATCAACCATTTTGTAAGTTGGTTGAACCCCTGCTGTATCACGTTGTTGCCGAATATCATCTTCAGTCGCATGCCAAAATTCAGCTAACATTTCGTCTGAAAAGCCATTTTGTTTCGCCAGTTTTAGTAAATCGGCATCATTGGGGACTTGTTTTAATGCCGTTTCAATTTCAAAAATATGGAGTAATTTATCCAAGAAGAAAATATCAATCTTGGTAAGTTCATTAATTTCTTCGAGTGACCAATGACGCTTAATCGCTTCGTAAATCGCAAAGAGTCGGTCATCACGAGCTTGTACTAACAAATCGGCAATTTCATCATCGGATTTAGTCGCCATTTCTGGCAAAGTTAAATTTTGTGTTTCAATTTCGAGGGAGCGAACAGCCTTTTGAGTGGCTTCTTCGATGTTGCGCCCGATTGCCATCACTTCACCGGTGGCTTTCATTTGCGTACCCAAGCTTCGATCCGCTTGGTTAAACTTATCAAATGGCCAACGTGGAATCTTTGCGACCACGTAATCGAGCATTGGTTCAAACATAGCAAAGGTGGTTTGGGTGACTGGATTTTGAATTTCGTCTAACGTGAGGCCCACCGCAATTTTAGCAGCTAATTTGGCAATGGGATAACCCGTGGCTTTAGAAGCCAAGGCTGATGAACGACTGACACGTGGATTAACTTCGATAATGTAATATTCAAAACTATTGGGATCTAACGCCAATTGTACGTTACAGCCACCTTCAATTTTTAATGCTGAAATCAGCTTTAAGGCGACATCACGTAACATTTGGTATTCACGGTCTGACAAAGTTTGCACCGGAGCATACACAATCGAATCACCAGTATGAATGCCCACTGGATCAAAGTTTTCCATCGAACAAACCACCATGGTATTATCAGCACTATCACGCATCACTTCAAATTCAATTTCTTTGAAACCAGCAATACTTTGTTCAATTAAAACTTGGCTAATTGGTGAAAGCGAAAGCCCATTTTCGGTAATTTCTTCAAATTCTTCCTCATCTTTGGCAATCCCACCACCAGTTCCACCCAAAGTATAGGCTGGCCGGATAATTGCTGGGAAACCAATCGTTTGGACAAATTCTGTGGCTTCATCCAGTGTGTTGACAGTTTTAGATTGTGGTACCGGTTCGTTCAAATCTAACATCAACTGTTTAAATTGTTCGCGGTCTTCCGCTTGCTTGATGGAAGTTAGACTGGTCCCTAATAACTCAACATCATACTTGTCCAAGACACCATGTTCATCAAGTTGTTTGGCTAAGTTAAGACCTGTTTGACCACCAACCGTTGGCAAGATGGCATCTGGTTGTTCGATCCGAATCACGCGTGAAACAAATTCTAAGGTTAATGGTTCAATGTACACTTGGTCAGCAATTTCTTTATCCGTCATGATAGTGGCTGGATTTGAGTTAATCAGTACTACCTCATAACCTTCTTCTTTTAAGGCAAGACAAGCTTGCGAACCGGAGTAATCAAATTCAGCTGCCTGACTGATAATGATGGGGCCAGAACCGATGACCAATATTTTTTTCAAATCTTCGCGTTTAGACATTTTGTTCTAGCTCCTTTTGGCGTTGTTGACTATCAATAATTTCCAAGAAATCATCGAACAAATGGCTGGCATCGTGTGGTCCAGGTGCGGCATCTGGATGAAATTGCACTGAGAAGGCTGGATATTTTTTATGGCGTAAGCCTTCCACGGTATTATCGTTAATTTCTTCATGGGTAATAAATAATTCGGTCTTGGCAACTGATTGTGCATCCACCGCGTAACCATGATTTTGAGAAGTAAAATCAATTCGGTTAGTAACAATTTCTTTCACTGGGTGGTTAAATCCACGATGACCAAACTTCATTTTAAATGTGTCACAACCATTCGCTAAGGCAAATAATTGATGTCCCAGGCAAATACCAAACAACGGTACTTCTTGTTGAATCGTCCGAATCATGTCCAACGCAGCAGGTACATTTTTCGGATCACCAGGTCCGTTACTGAGTAGCACACCATCTGGTTTACAGTTCAACACTTGTTGCGCTGTGGCGTCTGACGGAAGCACCGTGACATTACAATTTCGTTCAGCTAATTCGCGTAAGATACTATGTTTCAGGCCGAAATCGACCACCACAATTCGTTTACCGGTATTGGGATTGGGATAAGCGTTATGTGTGCTGCTAGCTTTAACCAACTGTTTCGATGATTGTTCGAGTGATGTAATCAAGGCTGGTGCCTGAGTGACTTCATCTACTAAAGCGGCTTTGGGAGCTCCCTGTGTTCTAATTTTCTTGGTTAAGGCTCTGGTGTCAATCCCTTTGATACCAGGAATATGATGCTGTTTCAAAAATTCATCTAAACTCATTTGATTGCGCCAGTTACTAGCAGTACGGGCCACTTCATGGGCCACCACCCCGGCTGTCGTTGGCGCGACTGATTCATCATCGTCAAAGTTAATGCCATAATTGCCAATCAGCGGATAGGTAAACATCAAAATTTCACCATTGTAGGATTGGTCGGTAATTGATTCTTGATAGCCGGTCATCCCCGTGTTAAATACCAACTCACCTGCGCGAGCCACATCCGCACCGAATGCCTCGCCTTCAATTACTTCGCCATTTTCAAAGACCAAATATCTTTTTTTCATTATGCCCTCCGATATGCGACTTCCCCGTCAACCAGTGTTAAGACCGTTTCGCCATAGACCTTGTCACCTACAAATGGTGAGTTATGCCCCTTTGACAAAAATTGTTGATCATCAATGGCAAATTCATGTTCTAAATCAAACACTGCAATGTCTGCTACTGAACCAATTTTCAACTCACCAGCATTTGGTAAATCAAAGATTAGTTTATTGTTCGTACTCATCCATTCAACTAATTGTTCCAAAGTCCAAATTTTGGGTTTTACAAATTGGGTGTAAAGCAAGGCAAAGGCCGTTTCAGAACCGACGATTCCATTGGGTGAGTTCAAGAAGCCGTGTTGTTTTTCTTCGTCAGTATGTGGCGCGTGATCCGTAGCGATGATATCGATAGTGCCGTCCATCAAGCCATTAATGCAGGCTTGGCGGTCATCAACTTCTCTCAATGGTGGATTCATTTTCATCTGTGAATTATCAAAGGTAATATCCGTTTCATCTAACAAAATGTGATGCGGAGTCACTTCACAAGTCACATTCACCCCTTGTTGTTTCGCGTGCCGCACTAAATCGACACTTTCTTTCGTGGAAACGTGACACACATGATAATGCACGCCTGTTACTTGGGCTAAAGCAAGATTACGGGCAATTTGTGCCGTTTCACTGACATCTGGTAAGCCTGGCAGGTTCAATCGTTGGGATGCATTTCCATCATTGATAACCCCTCCAAAAGATAGTTGCATATCTTGAGCGTGGTCACACATGGGTACGCCTAATTCGGCCATTTTTTGCATTCCTTCATAAACCACGGCTGCATCTTGAATACCTGAGCCGTCATCACTGAAGAAACGTGCACCTGCTTGATTCAACGCCTTAAAATCGACAACTTCATGTCCTGCCCGTCCTTGAGTCACCGGTGCATACTGTTCAATTTTTATAGCGCCTTGTTGATTGCGTTCAACTTGTTTTTGAAACCTGTCTGGGGTATCACAAGTCGGACTTAGATTTGCCATTGCGGCAATCGTTGAATACCCACCATGTGCTGCTGCCTGGCTCCCAGTTACAATTGTTTCCTTATTTGTATAGCCGGGTTCACGTAAATGAACGTGCATATCAATTAGCCCTGGCGAAATGAAAGCACCTTGTAAATCGATAACTTCCTCTTCATCTGAATCAATTGACGCTTGCATTTTAACGATTGTGCCATCAGTAATTAAGACTTCCAAAGGTACCAATGTGTGATGATTTAATCCGCGTCCATTTTTTAACAGTAATGACATGGGGGTTGCTCCTTTTTGTTTGTGAATTTTGTGGTGGCTTGTGACTACGTAATTGTGCTTCATCGAATAGCTCCTTACGTTTAACTTTATTATCTGTTTTAATCTAAACCCAATTAACTCAGATAATTCGTTAATCCTCGGGAGCTGAACATTCGATGTCGCACACTGTCCTAATAGTGCTCATCCCCACAAACAACTCACCTAACTTTGATTTCCTTGATTCTTGTCAGAATCTTTGTCAATCATCGTTAGATACTCGTTGTCTGACCGTGGTGCTTCGCACACTGTTTTGATCATGCTCTCCTAACCAGATACCTCATGTATAAGCCCAGATAATTCAATTACTAAATTACGGTAATTGATTATCTCGTCTTATACTCCAGTATCTCCGGTTAGTCTCGCACACTACTTTTACATTACTTCTTGGTATCTCAAAACACGGCTAAGGATTGCCATGCGGACGAAAACACCATTTTTCATTTGTTCAAAGATTCGTGATTGTGGACCTTCAACTAGAGAGCTGTCAATTTCAACACCGCGGTTAACAGGGGCTGGATGAATGATAATAGCTTTTTTCTTCATTTTAGCAGCACGTTCTTTAGTCAAACCAAACTGTTGATGATATTCATCACAGTCAAAATTCAATCCCTCAGTCGCATTCAAGCGTTCATTTTGAACCCGAAGTAAGTTAACAACATCCATTTCTGGTAAAAGCGTATCTAGGTCGCCATAAGTCCCATACTTTTCAAAGTCCTTGTCGAACCATTCTTTTGGTCCAGCAAAGTATACTTGAGCGCCTAAGCTGTGCAACATTTGTGCATTTGAACGAGCAACTCTTGAATGTTTAATATCACCAACAATCAATGCTTTCAAATTATGAAAGCTCTTAAAATCTTCAGCAATCGTCATCATATCCAATAAACATTGTGATGGATGTTGACCACTACCGTCGCCAGCATTAACAATACTGATTTTTAAATCATCATGTTTAAGTAAATCGCGATAATATTCTGTTTCTGGATGACGGATGACCGCAACGTTTACACCGATTGATTCTAATGTTTTTAACGTGTCATAAAGTGTTTCACCTTTATTGACCGAACTAGTTGAGGCATCGAATTTAATCATTTCCATACCTAATTTATTTTCGGCCATTTGGAAACTGCTTTTTGTTCGGGTAGAATCTTCAAAGAATAAATTAGCAGCATAGGCTTTTTGGAAGAGTTCCGGTTTTTTGCCCTCTTTATATGCTTGTGCTTCATGAATCAAATCAAGTGCATCGTCGGCTTCCATGTGATCTACTGTTACCATATTGCGTTGAATTCTTTCTGCCATCATCATAAGTCATTTTCCTTTCTGTTCAAAAAAAGCGTCAAGTTAATCATTTTCTGATTAGCTCAACGCTTGTGTGAGTAGAGTTCCGTAGCAAGGTGCTACAAAAACTGTACTGTACCGTTTTGCTCTCTCAGGAAACAATTAAAAGGTTCAGTTACATTATTTTATTTTCTCAATAGTAATATCTTCATGACTGTCGAATTCCTCAACAGCAACATGAACTTGTTCATCTAGTGCGGTAGGAATATTCTTACCAACGAAATCAGGACGAATTGGTAATTCACGATGACCGCGATCAACGAGAACTGCCAATGAAATTTTCTTAGGACGACCAGCGTCCATTAGTGCATCAAGGGCTGCGCGAACAGTCCGACCAGTAAAGAGCACATCATCAACCAAGATAACATGTTTGTCATTGATGTCGACTTTGATATCAACACCTTTAACTTCTGGTTCTTCGTGATAATCAGCAACATGACGATCGTCACGATACAAAGTAATATCCAATTCTCCAACAGGGATATCAATTTGTTCAAGTTGTTTAAGACGCTTTGCTAAACGTTTCGCAATGTATACACCGCGAGTTTTAATGCCTACAAATACAAGATCATCGACACCTTTGTTCTGTTCGATAATTTCATATGTGATTCGAGTCAATGCGCGTTGCATGCTTGAACCGTCAACAACTTCGTGTGCCACTAATCTCACGCTCCTTTTTGATGTGGTTGAGTACTCTGAAGTACCGAGTAAAAATAAAAACCTCTCAGCTTTCACTAAGAGGTTCCTAAACATTTCTGCCGGTTTGCTTCTTAGCCTCACTGGACTAAATTAAAGTTATTTAATTGTATTCATTTTAGCGAATCTAAGGGTACCTGTCAATGGTATGCAAAACAATAATTTTATTTTGTGATTCGCTAGCAAAAAGGTCCCATATTATTAGTATCGTTTCTTCTTGCCAACAGCGGCCAAGCCCATAAATCCAAGCAACATTAAACCAATTGTTGCCAACTCGCTTTGAGATGATTCGCCAGTTTGTGGTAAAGATTTGCCTGAATTATTGGTTGTTTCACCTATGGATTGATTAGGTTTAGGTTGGTTGTTTCCCAAATCAGTGACTGTTTCAACAACTTTATTTTCTTCTGGAACAATTATCGGATCTGCAGTTTTAGCTTCGTGGTAACCCCCCTCGCTAACCGCCGTTTTCACCTGAATACCATCGCCTTCATTGCCCGCATAATTAACCGGAATGTAAACCACTTGATTATCGCCAGGTGTAGGAGTTAGTTTTGCACTTTGTGGTGTGTAACCCGATACCGTTGGCGTATCAATGGTTACTCCTGGAACTGCTGTAATCGTAAAGGACGGTGCAAATTCCAACGGATTTCCACTTAAATCAACTGGGACAATTGTTATTGTTCGTTCTTGAGGCGTGGTTGGCTCAGCCACACCTGTCTTAACTTGAACTCCATTACCAACATTTGGATTGTTAACTGGTATATAAGTTACTTTGTTTTCACCATACGTTGGAGTAATAGTAGTCTCTAATGCGGTATAGTTGTCAATTGCAGGAGTGTCAACCGGATACCCAGGTATGGTCCGTGACCATACAGTGGTTGCCCACTTAAATCAACCGGCACTAAAGTAATATCCTCAGTTGTTGTTGATGTTCCCTCACCGAGTTGTGTTTTGACTTGAATGCCATCTCCTTCATTGCCGAAATTGTTTATGGGTTTGTAGGCTACATAATTAATTCCTGGAGTTGGAGTGAATTTTTCGTTCACAGGCACATAATTATTGACCGTATTAGGGGTTTCAATTTCTACTCCTGGAACGGCTGTAATTTGGTATGAAGAGGTATTTTCTAACGGGTTTCCACCTAGATCGACCGGAATAATCGTGATTTCTCTTGGTTGAGGCTGTGTTGCAATATCTTTTAATACAACCTGTTGGGGTGCGGTGGGTAGTTCCACTGATGGAACTTGTTGTGGCACACTTGGTGCAGAAACATCAAAATAACCGCTGATTCTAACCATTGGTTGAATCATAGCTTGCAAGTCTTCTGTCACATTAAAGAATTGATTTGCTAGTTGAGTAATGCTATTCGCTAACGCTGTCGCCGCATCAAAAATTAATGGATGTGCTTGAACAAAATCATTTGAAAAAATGACTGTCCCGTTATCTTGTTTAACTAGATTGGGATCAAGAGATGGTAACACAGCATTCATCATATAGGATGTGCTTTGACCAAACATGTCAATTGTGCCATTCATACTTCCCCAAATAGCGGAAATCGAATTTGGCAATTCAGCACTGCCACTGTAGACCAAATTCAAAAAATCATCACTAGCGGAAGCTAGTTGAAATTGTTTCAGTCCCTCATCAACTTTAGCTTGAGTGTCCGTAATTAATTGAGTTAATGTTTCTACCAAGGCATTAGTTGAATTATTCGCCCAGACGGAATCAGCCATCGCGGCCTGATAAGTAGTTAACAAATTTTTAGCAGTTTGAATAAACTGATTAGTCTGTGCTTGATAATTATCTATTGCCAAAGATTTAAGTTGTTCTGCAAATGTATAGTTAAAGTAGTCTTGTTCCCATGTAATCCCTGCTTGGCTATAAATATCTTTCAAGGAAGTTTCCAGTGAGGTTTTTAACTTCGTTTCAATCGTTGAAATTAATTCTTTCTCGGATCCTTTACCTGCATTTTGGAAAGCTAATGCGACACCGTTCATCAAACTGCGTGAAGCATCATACGCTGTCGCTGACATTGCTTTAACCGTAGAACCATTCTGGTCAGTGTAGTCAATCGAGGTATCTGCAATACGTTTTAAGTAATAAAACATCGTTGTAACTTCAGCTAATGATGACGGTGTTTCAATTGATGGCAAAATATCTTAGTCCATTGAAGTTTTTCCATCACCATTTTGGCCAACGTATTTCACGCCAAATAAATCGGCGTAAACTACTCCATTTTCATCTTTCTGTGAGTCAATATAGACTGGCGTTTCCGTATTTGCTGCCATTACTGTTGCAACTTCAGTCTTCAACGTATTTAAATCATCTGGAATGGCTGCAATTGCTTGATTGTTAGCATCTTCTGAAATACTCGTTGCAATATTTGCTGAAAGTTGATCTGTATTTTCATTGTAGGTAGTAATCAATTCACCAGCCGATTTGACCTTATCGGGTAAATTATTGTATGCAGCTAACTGTCGGGCATACGCGGCATTCACAGAACTATCATTATGCTTAGTATTTTGAATTGCAATAATCTCATTTGTACTCGTAGCTGAAGATGATACGACCGCATAGTCGGAGGCTAACCGATTATAGTTTGATTCGAGTTCCTTCTTTGTAGCTACATCATTGGTCGTATATCCAGGTGCATCCGAATCAACTTTGGTATTATAGGCTGCCAAGTCTTCTTGATATTTAATTGTTCTTGGACTGTCATTATAGCTTGCTGCAGCTTTTTCAGTATACATATAAACAGCAGCTGAGGTTCCTTCATATCAGTCTCGAGCTGAAGTATAAATTCTGATTTCGTGAGTTGATATGCTGTCATCCTGCGTTTCATTGAGCGTTAACGCAGGGGTTTCGGTATCTGGCGTTGTTTCTTGAGCATTTGCTGTGATAGAGACATACATCATGACACTACTAAACATGACGACTGAAATGCCTGCAAAAACCCATCTTTTATTGGCTTTGTACATTTTGAAATGCGACTTAGTGCCCCTATTCTCTATCATAGCTACTCCTCCAATGGTATTAACTATTTTTCTACAGTTTAACCTAGAAATGTTGATTTATCAATAAGATAAACCTATATTTTTGAATTTAATTAATACTATTAACAATTAGACAGATTTAAAAAATATACGACAAAAAAACACGAATCAATTAAGATTCGTGCTTTTTATTATGCATGGCGACGTCCTACCCTCGCAGGGAGCGATCCCCCAACTACTATCGGCGCTTAGAAGCTTAACTTCTGTGTTC
>NZ_BJEB01000032.1 GCF_005405445.1 Paucilactobacillus nenjiangensis | reverse complement strand
ACCGACCAAAAATTCTATTAATTATAGAATTCTTGGTCGATTTTTCTATAGCTGGTTAGTTTTTTCCCAGCCACCTTATTTTTATACGCAAATATTAATCAGTAAACTAGTAACAAAAGTGCAACTTAACATTGTAAAGGCTTTCCAATTAATAGTTTGAGATTGTTTTCTAGCGAAGAATAGCTCGATTAACACAATTAACAAAATCACTAATAAAAGTTTAATTGAAACTGCTAGTGGAGCTAACGGTGTGAAATGGTAGCTAATTAGGACACGCCCAACTAATAGCGTCAGGTAGAGCACGCGACTAATTACCAGCCAGTTCTTTGTTTTTTTTAATGTCTTAGCCCTTAAACCAATAATTGCGGCAAGGAACAATAGTGTTAATAGCAGACAATTTAAAATTACTAATATCATAAATAACACCCCGTTTGATTAACCTTAGTCTATCACGAGTGGGGGATAGAAAGAAAATCTAAGCGATAATTTAAGAAAATCAGTAAAAAAATAATACAAAACCTTCTTGAAGATACCAAATCACACGAGTAAAATGTGTGAAGTTGTTTTCTTAAGTCAATGAAGGAGAAATATGAAAGATTTAACCAAAGGTAGCCCATTAAAGTTGATATTGTTTTTTACCTTTCCACTTTTTATTGGAAACCTCTTCCAACAACTATATAACTTTTCAGACATTCTGATTGTTGGACAAACTCTGGGAGTGAAATCATTAGCGGCAGTTGGGGCCACTGGTAGTTTAAATTATTTAATTATTGGATTATCGACAGGATTAACCACCGGGTTATCAATTGTAACGGCCACGCGATTTGGAGCGCGAGATTATCGTGGTGTTCGGCACAGTTTTGCTGCTGGATTGATTGTTAGTTTAATTTTTACATTAATTTTGACAGTGATCACATTGACGTTTATTGATCCAATCTTACACGTAATGGAAACTCCAACTGAAATTTATGCCCAAGCTAAACAGTTTATTATGGTCATTTTCATCGGTATTTTCGCCACAATGGCCTTTAACTTTTTAAGTAATGAAATTCGAGCACTTGGTGATTCCAAAACACCGCTGTGGTTTCTGATGATTGGGACCGTGATTAATGTCATTTTGGAATTATTATTTATTATTGTTTTTCACTGGGGTGTCAAAGGAGCCGCTTGGGCAACTGTTATTTCACAAATCATTTCCGGTGTCTTGTGTGTCATTTATATTTATCGAAGTTTCCCAATGTTGCAGTTGCACCGGGTAGATTTTGTAGATTGCACCAAAGAATTACGTACACAGCTCAAATTTGGACTACCAATGGCCTTTCAATCGTCAATTATTTCTGTTGGGTCAATGATTATGGCGGCAGCTTTAAATAGCTTAGGGACGACCTCAGTGGCAGCTACTACGTCAGCATCAAAAGTTGATCAGTTAGCAACTTTACCAATGATGTCATTTGGAATCACGATGGCCACCTTTGCTGCACAAAATTTTGGTGCTGAAGAATATGATCGAATTATTAAAGGCGTCAAGCAATCGCTGATTGCATCTATTTCATTTAGTATTGTCGTTGGATTCTTGATTATTTTAGGTGGCAAGTATGTGGTCATGCTATTTGTCGGGAGTGGGGAAACTGCCGTATTAAAACTCAGTCAAGTTTATTTTAATATTGTTGGCGTTTCTTATTGGTTATTGGCCATTTTATTTATCATCAGATACACATTACAAGGTTTAGGCAAAAGTGTAGTTCCGACATTAGCTGGGATTGCAGAGCTAGTGATGCGTGCATTTGCTGGGTTAGTGTTAACTGGAGCAATGGGATATGCGGGTGCATGTTTTGCTAATCCGTTGGCGTGGTTTGGCTCTATGGCGGTCCTCACAAGCTCATATCTACGCGCAATAAAACATTTGCATAACTTACAAAATATGAAAAATCAGCAGCAAAGTGAGTAAAACGGTTGATTAAGCTGCATATATTTGTTACCATTACTTGATTAAATTCATGGGGGTAAGAGTAATGGCTGAACCAGAAAATACAGAAGTAGAAGAAAAATTCAAGATAGGTATGATTGTTAAATGTACTAAGTTTGGTTCGATTGAACATGATTTCACGGGAGAAATCGAAAAGGTTTATGAGAATTCTGTTTTAGTAGCAATCAAAGAACATGATGCGGCCGACGATATGGCAATTAGTGAGTTAAATCAACGTGCAATCGTTCGTAAGAGTGAAATTGAAATTATTGAATAATTTCGTTCAATAAACGGTTGGATTATGCTATACTATTATTTGTTTCGTGCTAGCAATAGCCGTACCTTTGCGAATGTAGTTTAGTGGTAAAATCCAAGCTTCCCAAGCTTGTGTCGCGGGTCCGATTCCCGTCATTCGCTTGAATATGTATAAAAAGGACTAGAATTTTTAAAATTCTAGTCCTTTTTTGTTGCACTATATTTACCATGATAAATTGATTTTCTTAATCTTAGCAAGTTGAGTATTGGCTTTTAATAAAGGCATCTCTAAAATTACTGGTGCAATAGTTTCTACCGAAGTCGAAAAGTCTTAAAGTGCCTAACGTCGAATGGTAGCGTCAAGAATCTCAATTTTCTGCCAATTCGATAAAGAATTGGCAGTTTTTTTGCGTGCATGTATTTTATTAAGAAGATAATTGGTAAAATTAACGTATCTAATTAAACTAGAACGTATATAAATAATGAGATTGAATTTTTGGAGGCACAACTTAAATGAAATTATTACATACTGCAGATTGGCATATTGGTAAAGAACTTGGAGAATATTCTTTACTAGAAGAACAGTGGAATGCTTTTCATCAAATTGTTAACATTGCTGAAACTGAGCACGTCGATGGAATTATTATTGCCGGTGATTTATACGATAGAGCTATTGCTCCAACTTCCGCAGTTAATGCACTAGAGTCAATGTTACGTGAATTAAATTTGGAAAAACAATATCCAATTTATGCGGTATCAGGAAATCATGATGGCGCTACACGTTTAGGCGCAGGGCATGAATGGAGAGAGCAAACCAAACTATACTTAAATACCACACTAGCAGGAGCCTTTGAACCTATTGAAACTAATGAAGCTCAAATTTTTCTATTGCCATTTTTAGATCCCTTGGAAGCCAGAACTTATTACCAAATTTCTGAAGATGAAGCAGTAAATTATTCAACAATCGAACAAGTAATGGCTAAAATTATTCCAGATTTAGTGAATAATTTTGATAATGCAAAAAAACATATTTTAGTGACGCATTTTAATGTTACTGGTTCTGGCAACGAGGATTATAAATTTACATCTGAAACAAATTCTAGGGTTGGAGGTTTAAAAGGTGTTCCTGCGGCCTTATTTAACGATTTTGATTACGTTGCGCTGGGTCATATTCATCTAAAGCAAGCCAGTCCAAATGAAAAGATGCAGTATTCCGGCTCGCCAGTTAAATTTAATACAAAAGAGGCACAATCTGAAAAGGGTGTTTATATTGTGGATATCAGGGAAGAAGAAGTCTCGACTGAATGGAAGAGAATCACCACGGGTAAGGATTTAATTGTTTTGAAGGGGACCTATGAAGAGTTAATTACACCTAGTTTTTATGAACAGTACGATAGAGATGGTAAAAATTGGTTCAGCATTACGATTAATGGAATAGGTGCTCGTGATTCACGGGCCACTTTGAGTGGTATCTATGGAGATGTCGTTGAACTAAACTATAATTTACCAAAATTGATTAATAACGAGATTGATTTAGCCATTGATACTAAAGATCAGGCCGAAGAAGATGTCATTGCTGAATTTTATGAAAAAGTCACTGATAATCAATTGTCAAAACAGCAAGCAGCTATCGTTGAACAAACATTGACAGAAATTAAGCAATCGGAGGAGGACTAAAATGAGACCATTACAAATTGAACTATCAAACTTTGGTCCTTTTGAGCAAGCTGAAATCGATTTTAATCATTTTAGTGATGCCAACTTATTCCTTATTTCAGGTGATACTGGAGCCGGGAAAACAACCATTTTTGACGCCATGACTTATTCGTTGTTTGGTGACAAGGACATTGACCGTAGTGCAAAAGAAATGCGGAGTGAATTTGCTGACGGTGATGCGATCACCTCTGTTTCATTTTGGTTTGAGCACAATGGTAAATATTACAAAGTTACTAGAACACCCGAACAAGAAATCTTAAAAAAGAATCCAAAAAATGATCAAGATACAACTAAAAAAATTGCTACGGCCCAGTTCGCAGAAGTTAGTGATGATTTGAAACAAGAACTGACATCATTAGGAACTAAGCAACATGAAGTCAATGAGGCAGTTAGCGAACTATTACATTTGAATGCTATCCAATTTAGACAAATTATTATTTTGCCACAAAATCAATTTCGTAAATTCCTTGCTTCTGGCAGTGATGACAAAGAGGGCATTCTAAGGACTTTATTTGGAACGGAAATCTATCAAGAATTCACCACTCAACTGTCATTAAGACAAAAGTCTCAGGGCAATGCAATTGATCAAGATTTACTTGAATTGAATTCAATATTTAAAGGAGTGGATTGGGGAGAAACTGAATACCAAGAAGATTCCGCGGTTACTGATAAATTCGAGTTGCTGACAGGCCAAGTTAGTGAGGACCAAAAGGTGGCTAAAGAAGCCACTCTTCAATTGAAAGCGGCTGATAAGAATCGAAAAGAAGCTAATGAAAAACGTAGTCAAGCGGAGAAAGTTGACGGCTTGTTTAAGCAACAAGACCAAGCGAAAGAACAAGCAGATATCCTAGAGCAGAAAACGCCTGAAATAAAAAAATTGAGACAGCAAAAATCACGACTTGAATGGCTTGATAAGCAAAATAAGTCAGTAGATGAAGTGATTCGATTAGACAAAGTTAGCGATGAAATCAAAGATTTAAAAGCCACTCAAATTGATCAACAAAAACAGCTAACTTCGACGAAACAAAAATTGGCCAAACAAAAAGAAACGATGGAACATTCAAAACCAGAGTTTGATCAATATACTACCAGAGGAAAGTTAATTGAAATAAACCTACTACCAGCTGCTAAACAGCTGACAGAATATGTGCAAAATAAAAAGAACGCTGTAGAATTACAAGCGCAATTGGAAGAAAATTTAAAAAATCAAGTTAAAAACTTGGACCAACAGCAATTAAGTCAAGTTGAATTACAAGCTCAATTAGCTGAAATTACACAAACTGATACAGCCCAGTTACAGCTTAGTGAGATTAAAAGTCAATTTAGTTCAGTCCAGTTAATTGCGAATCAATTAGATGAAACACGTCAGAAACAAGCTAAAATGGAAGATCATTTAGAGCAACAGATGACTAATCAAAAGTTGGCAGATGAGAAGTATCAAGCTAGTTTTGCTGCATTTGAAACTGGTAAAACTAGACGACAGGAGCTGATGATTGATCTTTTAAAATCTGAATTAATTGAAGGCGAACCATGTGTGGTTTGTGGCGTTCCTTATGAAGGAAGTCAAAGCCAACATGAACACGTTGATCAAGCTGACATTCGCAAGCAAATGGATGAGGTTGATGATTTAGAAAAAGTTCAAGCCGATGATAAGCAAAAACTGGTGGTGATTGGCAGCCAATTAAGTCAAACTCACAAAGATAATGACGAGTTAAAAAAAGCAATCACTGCAATTAACCAACAATTGCAAGTTGCATATGCCCAATTTAAAAATATTTGGGAAGATACATATGCCACTCAGTTAGCGGACGAATATGAAGAAAAAAATATTGTTGAAGCATTTGAAAATCAAGCTAAGCTGATTGATTCAAATACTCAAAAACGGAATGATTTAAATTCAGAAATAGAAAAAGTCAAAGGACAAATCGAACAAATAACTAAGCAAATTGCAGGATTAAAAACAAATATTGCGGTACAAGTTAGTGCAGTTGCATCAAATCAGGAATCCGTTGATAAGATTAATCAGCAGTATCCTAAGTTAGACAGCACCGACTCATTAAACCAAGAATTAGAAGAGGCAAATCGGTTCATTACTCAGTTTAATCAGCAAACTGAAAAGTTCAAAACAGATGAAGCAAATTTTGAAGTTAATACAGCAAAATGGGATACAAATCAAACAACGTTGACAAAACGTGAAAAAGAGTATGAACAGCAGCGTCACACAAGCAATCAACAACTAGTCAAAATCCTCAAAGATGGTGAATTGGATACTTTTGAAGAATTAAAAGTTGAACTAGCATCTGTAGCAGAAGGAACGTTGACGAAAGTGATTTCGACAATCACTGAATACGAGACGCAATTAGCAGAAAACAAGAAACGATTATTAAATTTGCAAGATCAATTGCAAGAGCAAACGCGCCCCAAGCTAACTGTAGTTATTGATGAGGCTAAGAAACAAGATGAAATTTATGATCAAAAAAATGCACAATTAACGACGATTAAGGTTAAATTGGAAACGTTAGTTAAGTCAGAAAAAAGAGCGAGTGATTTGAACGAAAAAATTCAGCTTGCCCAAGCAGACAGTCAAGCTATTAATGATCTTCAAAATGCAGTTTCTGGAAGTAATAACGTTAAGCTGGGGCTGGAGCGATTTGTTCTTCGCAACTTTTTAAATGAAGTCTTACAGTTTGCCAATGAAAATTATATTGGCCAATTATCAGCAGGACGTTATCAATTTAGATTAAGTGATGAGTCCTCAGGTCGTTCTAATCGAAATGGCTTGAATATTGATGTCTTCGATGGCGAAACTAATACTTACCGTTCTTCAAATACGTTGTCAGGCGGCGAATCATTTATCGCGGCCTTGTCGATTGCGCTGTCATTAGCAGAAATAGTTCAGCAACATGCAGGTGGTGTTAGTATCGAAGCACTGTTTATCGATGAAGGGTTCGGTACGTTAGATTCGCAAACCTTAAGTCAAGCCATGGAAGCATTGAGCTCATTGGAATCAACTGGACGTTTAGTCGGAGTAATTTCTCATGTTGAGTCAATGAAACGTGAAATGTCGCAGCAAATCTTAATCAACAAGCAAGGAGATGGCCGAAGCGTGGTAAAATATCAGGAATTATAATACTAATTAGTCAAAAATAGTACCTTAAAAAAAGGTACCTGAGGTCTAATTAGGCTATTCTTAATTGCCACCACCTTATTTCGCAGACTTTGTTATTTTGCATATACTTCCGTCCATTGCTGAATGAATTTACGGCACTTTTCAATTTCAAGATAAACATTGTGAGTCCGCTCAATGACATAGAATTTCCGTAAATAATCTGATCCTAAGTCTTGATAAGGCACGTCGATAACCGCACGTTTAGATAATATGGAGCAACCAAAACCAGAATTGATTAACTTGGCAATGATGGCATTATTTTGAATTTCCATCATCGGTTCATGTATATTATTCTCTTCTAAATAGCGATTCATATAATAGTACACACCTGAAGTACTCTCCCGCACAAGCCATGGACCAGCAGTTGGATTACCAGCCAGAACTAGTTGATCGTTTAACAATGGATAGCGTTCGACGTTTTTTGCGGATAATGGCTTTTCAATCATCCCCAAATCAATCGTATGCTGCTCTAATGCATTAATCACCTCAAGTGAATTTAACATTTGAACGCTGAAATTTAATTGTGGAAACTGTTGATTCAAGGCCACAATTAAGTCTGGCAAAATGTACAGTGCAAAAGTATGAGATGCGCCGATTTTAATCGTTACTAAGTTGTGTTCGGCATCTTGAATTTCTTGGTATAAATGTTTCCACTCGTCTAAAAGGTCAATCGATTTTTCGTATAAAATATCTGCTGGTGGGGTGGCGATAATTTCCTTGCGACCTTGACGGATAAATAAGTCTGTTTTTAAATCGTGCTCGAGTTGTTTAATTTGGGCCGAGACGGTTGGCTGAGAAATAAAAAGTAATTCTGCTGCTTTGGAAAAATTACGGGTTTCATATACGATTCGAAATGTTTCAATTAATTTATTCATTATCTTACCTTCTATTACTATTTTCTATCGTAACTATTATATCAATTAATTAAAACTATTGAAAATTTAACGTATAATAGTTTTCGTAAGAGAGGATGGGGCAGAGATGAATAAAATATTTAATTATGATACGTGGAACGAAATCCGCGAAGTTTTACCGGGGTTAATTTTATCGGTGATTGTGGCAATTATTTCTAAAGTGTTGGCAATTTGGTTACCACAACTGGGTGGCGCAACCATTGCGATTTTATTAGGAATTGTCCTAGGTAACCTGTACTTTAAACAAGGCTTCTTAGCGAAGGGGACGAAATTCTCCGAAAGTCGTTTACTAGAATACTCGGTGGTCTTACTTGGATTTACCGTGACGTTCCAAACCTTAGGTGAGGTGGGCATTAATGGAGTTGCCTATATTATCTTGATGATGTGTACGGTGATTTTTACCGCTTATACAGTGGGGAAAAAATTAGGCTTTAGTGAACAGATGTCACTGATGATGGCCGGTGGGAATGCAGTCTGTGGTTCCTCGGCGATTGGTGCAATTGCCCCCGTTATCCATGCAAAGGAAGATGAAAAGGGTCAGATCATCACTTTGGTTAACTTGCAAGGAACGGTGATGATGCTGACGTTACCATTCTTAGGGATTGCGTTGTTTGGCAGTGATTTACTTAGTAAGAGTGCCTTGCTTGGTGGAACGCTACAATCAGTTGGGCAAGTGGTTGCTGGTGCGAGTTTAGTTAATACTGAAACCGTCCAATATGCGATGCTTTTTAAAATTACACGGATTATCTTTTTAGTCTTTGTGGTGTATTTCTTTGGACGCAAAGTTCGGAAGCAAACGCCAGACACTGAACAAACCGGGAAACAAAAGAAATTCTTTATTCCTTGGTACGTACTGGCCTTTCTTGTGTTCTGTATTTTAAACAGTTTTGTAGATTTACCCAGCGTTTTTGACAATGCAGCGCACGGTATCAGTACCTGGTTTGAAACCACGGCTTTAGCTGCGATTGGCTTACGGTTAGATTTCCGCCGTTTCATTAAAGAAGGACCTAAATTCTTACTTTATGGCCTATCAGTTGGCGTTGTTCAAACAGTCGCTGCACTATTATTCATTACCATTTTGCATATTTAAACAATCGAATCTCAGACGACCTAGTCTGGGATTTTTTCTATGCCTTGGAGGCATGCATTCAAGATGAATAAGTATTGGATTCGTGCATATGTTGGTTTTATAATAATGCTCATACAAAAGAAAATGAACTCTAAACGCGAGTGGTTAATTCGTGAAAATTCAAACTTTTAGAAGTATAATGAGCACCATGATATGGAGGTGTATAAAATGACGAAATTAACAGACACTTTTGAACTAAATAACGGTACTAAAATTCCTAAGGTTGGGTTTGGTACTTGGCAGATTCCAGCAGGGAAAGCTCGACAAGCGGTTTTAGATGCTTTGTCGGTTGGATATCGACATGTTGATACTGCGCTAGTTTATGGTAATGAAAAACAAGTTGGACAAGGTATTCGTGATTCAGGGATTCCTCGTGATCAATTATTTGTGACTTCCAAGTTACCAGCTGAATCGAAGAGTTATGAGGATGCCTTACGCGACTTCGAAACTACCTTTAATAATTTAAATATTGAGTACTTGGACTTATATCTGATCCATGCGCCAGAACCATGGCGTGAAAATGGCGCTAATTATGATGCTGAAAACCAAGATGTTTGGCGTGCAATGGAAGAAATCTATCACTCAGGACGTGTGAAAGCGATTGGAGTATCTAATTTCCGAGTGCATGATTTACAAAATATTTTAGAAGTTGCCTCAGTGAAGCCTGCGATTGACCAGATTCAGTATTACGTTGGTTATAATCAACCAAAAGTCTCAGCCTTTGGTAAACAAGAAAATATTTTAATTGAAGCATATTCACCCTTGGCCACAGGTGGTTTATTAGGCAAGCCGGTGTTAACTAAAATGGCAGCCAACTACCACGTGACACTTCCACAATTGGCGATTCAATTTGTGATTCAAAATGGAGTTTTACCACTTCCTAAAGCAACGAGTAAGGAACATATTGAGAGCAACAGTCAACTTGATTTTGAAATTTCAGCAGCCGATATGGTGCAACTCAATGCAATCCAAGATACTGATGCTCGTTATCATTTTATGTAGACGAAAGGAAATACAATGAAAACATTAATTTTAGGTGCTGCCGGTCAAATCTCACGGATGTTAGAGGATGACTTATTAGAACAAACTGATTCGGAATTACTTTTGTATGGACGCAATGTTTCCTCACGTTTATCCGGGATTAATAGTGATCGAGTGACATTGATTGACGGTGATTATTCAGAATTAGACAAAATTAAAGCTGCGTTAGCAGGCGTTGATTTTGTTTACGTCAACACTGTTCCCCGAGATGTGCAATTTGTACGTGACTTGGTCAAGTTAATTGAAGACAATGGTCAGGCACGTTTAATTCAGGCTAACATTCCTGATTTATATGAAGAAGTCAGTGGGCCATTTACGAAATGGTATCGCCAAATGACTGGTGACCGGATTTGGGAGGGACCACGTCGTCAAGCTGCAGATGTCGTTGAAGCAAGTAAGCTTGACTATGTCATTTTACGGATTACCTGGTTGTACAACCAAGATGGCAATACTAATGTGCATGTTTCACAAAAAGGTGAACCTTTAGTAGAATCACAAGTTACTCGCCAGGCGGTCGCTCAGTTTATTACTGATTTAATTACTGGCAAGGCCGATTATCACAAGGCCAGTGTGGGTCTTGGTGAACCTGACACTGCTTGGGCAAAACCATCATTTTATTAATTCAATATGTACAAAGGGTCTGTGACAAAATTTACGTTTTGTATCACAGCCCTTTTTTTTACGAACATTTTTTAGAATTGGTTTCATAAGTCAACTCTTTACGTTTAATCACAAATGATGAACGGTTCTAAGTTCAAATCACCCATCATTCGAAATTGCCATTGGAACTTGGCGAACTTTGCCGTAGTTCAATGGACGTCGTAGCTATCCTCAAGAGCTGAACGACTTATGTCACATTACTTTTCCTATTTTAAATATTGATCCAGGTGATTCAACACAGCGGTCCGTTTGGCTGAACTTAAATGTTCAGCAGTAAAGTTATGCCATTTGACGTGAGTAAGGTTTAACTTGCGGAAAGTACCACGGTATAAGGCTTTCATGACGGGATTACCAAAAACTAACCGATATAATATTTTTGGGGTGCCCATCACAGTAAAGACGTGAATCACTGGATTTTTTCTAAAATAAACCGTTTGGGTTTGCGAGTGACTTGACCTTTGGCGAGTACTTTATCCAAAAATCCTTTTGTCATGGCAGGCATCAGTTCCCACCAAATTGGAAAGACAAAGATGATTTCGTCAGCGGCACGTAATCGTTGTAAATAATCGAATGATTGTTGGTCAACAAATTTGTTAGTACGCCAGGCACGTAAGTCATCGGCGTGCATCACGGGATCAAAGTGGTCCGCATGTAAGTCAATCACATCAACTTGATGTCCTTGGGCAGTGAGTGTATCAATTGCTGATTGAGCAATAGCCGAAGTAAAGCTTCGATTGTGTGGTTCATTGTGACCGCCAGCTAATGTGTAGGGGTGATCTAAGATTATTACATAATTCATTTTTAAATTCCTTCTTTCAATTATTAATTCCGTGGAATATAATATTACTAACAAATTAATTTGTCAATTTACATTCCAAGGAATTTATTATGAAAAAAGGAAATCAGATTCAAACTCAGCTTGAAATTTTAAAAGCCACAGATGTAGAAACTCATTTGTTAGCAGTGATTGGACGGACACCAACCGTTAGTATCCATCTACAGGCGCTTGTCGATGAAATTAGTGTTAATGATATCCATGTGATTCGAGCAATTGGTCAACTTGATAAACCAAAAATCGGTGAGGTAGTCGCTGAGATTGAATTAACCCAAGGTGCCGTGTCGAAGATAATCAAACGGTTAGAAAGATTTAGTTTGATTGAAAAATATCATCTGGCAGATAATAAGAAGGATACTTATTTACAATTAACTGATGATGGGCGAGAAGTATTTGAATTACATCAAGAATATCATCAGAAACTACACCAAAAATTAAACCAATTGGCAGATAAATATTCGTCAGCTGAGCAAGCGATTATCTTACAATTTTTGACCGAATATAATCAAATTCACGGTGAATAACTGATGACTTTACCAATTAGCTTGATATGACGTCAAACGGTATTTTTTAATGCTATTTCATTTTAATATATCGTCCGATGCCTGATTATTCTAAAAGCTTAAAAATCACTGATCATGTATTATCCACTTTTTTATAAATTGTATAACTTTTCATTACAGTATGACTGTTTCCTTTACGATACTTATTCTGATTGTTACAATTCGAAATGAATGAACAAAAGTTAGGGAAGGTCACGCAGAAAATGGTTACGATTTTATTAGTTGAGGATGAGGCAAGTCTCAGTGGCTACCTAAAAAATGAATTACAATTTGAAAATTATGAAGTTTTAATCGCCAATGATGGTGAGGAGGCCTTGCAACAATTTCAAGCCAATCAAGATCAGATTAATTTAATTTTACTTGATTGGATGTTGCCCAAAATTGATGGTCTAGGTGTCATGCGGCGAGTTTTGAAGATTAAACAAGTTCCAATTATCATGATGACCGCTCGAGATTACATTGGTGATAAGGTCGCTGGTTTAGATAACGGGGCGGAAGATTACATCACGAAACCCTTTGAGATTGAAGAATTACTCGCCCGTATTCGGGTGATTTTACGTCGTGAAGAACAAAATCACAAGACCGCGCCAGATCATTTTCAAATTGGCAAATTCGTTTTGGATGTTAAAGCCAAAGCGTTGTATTTTGGTGCAGAAATTATTAAACTAACGCCACGTGAATACGATCTTTTAGTCGTTTTACTTAAAAATGAAAATCAAGTGATGACCCGGGACGAATTATTGGATTTGGTGTGGGGGGTCAATTTTGAGGGTGATCCCAATATTGTTGATGTTTACATTCGTTATTTACGCCAAAAAATTAAACATGATGAATCGCTGATTCAAACGGTGAGAGGAATCGGGTATATTTTAAAAGTTGATGAAAATAAAAATGAAGCGTAGAAGTAGTGCCTCGCAAATGACTTTGGATTACGGTATTATGCTGATTATTATTACGATCATAACCAGTTTTGCCGTGATGGCAGTCGTGGGTTCGATGTTTGTCGTCAATACGCGTAGTAACAGTGATCAATTAATCGGTTCCTTGAGTAATTCAGTCGTCGACGGTCAATTTGATTGGAAATATTGGAAAGCCAATAACGACGTGGATACACGGAATACTTTTATTGCCGTGACCACGAAAGATAACAATAAAGTGGTCAAAAAACAATACTCGGAAAACGCTGAAGAATTTTTGTACAAATCATTTCGGAGTTGGCCGGTTTTAAAGAATGTGCAGGTTCGTGAGAATCAAGGAATTTATTATCACGCTGATCGTGTCGTCCACTTTACCAGTGATAGTGGCCAGCCACGTCAAATTAAATATCAAATCTGGATTAGTTTGAATCGAGTGATTAATCTCTTTAAAAAATTATTTATCGTAATTTTGTCGATTAATTTATTTAGTTTTGTGCTTGGGTTAATCGTTATTTCAAAATTAGCCAATAAATTAACGCGACCGTTAAAATCGCTGGTTAGCGAGACTAAACAAATTATTAATTCACCAACTGCGATGTATCAATCGAACTTAACCGTAGCTGATAATCCAAAAGAAGTGCACGATTTAACGATTGAATTTAATAAATTATTAAATGAACTCAATGAAAATATTAAACGTGATCGCCAGTTTATTTCTGATGCGTCGCATGAATTGCGGACACCAATTGCTGGCATTAAAGGCAATGTGAAATTAATTCAGCGCCGAGCCGACGAGCATCCTGAAGTAGTGCCAGAATCCTTGAATTATATCGAAGCAGAATCTGATAAAATGCAAAACTTAGTGGAAAGCTTGTTGGCTTTATCAAAAGTCGATAAAGTTGAATTGAGTTTTATTGGCGTGGATGTGTTAGCTACCATTAATGAAACGGCGGGGGTGATGCGTCGCCAAATTGACCAAACGATTCAAGTATCGGGAGTTGAAACGTCCAGAGTGGTCACGAATAAGAATAGCTTGCAACAAATTTTGGTGACTTTACTTGATAATGCTCAAAAATATTCTCCCAAGGATTCGATTATTGAGATAAATCAAATCGAAACAGACAGCGAAATCCAAATCAGTGTCGCGGACCAAGGCATTGGAATGAGTGAAGAAGATAAGCAACATATTTTTGATCGCTTTTATCGTGGCGAAGCGGCCCGTAACGCAAAGATTGAAGGCACCGGCCTAGGACTTGCGATTACGGCACGGATGGCGGAATTAATCTACGCCAAATTGACGGTGACGAATAACCAACCAAACGGGACTAAATTTATCTTAACGATTCCTAAACACATTTCTGAGAAATTCTAATCTTTTACTCAGCAAACATATATGGCACCCTACAATGGCAATGTTTATAGTACAGCTATAGACATAAAGCTTTGTAGGGTGTCTTTTTTATGAGGTGAAAACAATGCACATTTTGGAACGAATGAAACAAAACCCGATTGTCTGGTTCTTACTCAAGTCAGTCTTTTATTTCTTAATTATGATGGTGCTGATTTACATGTATGGGTATAGCGGAGTCAATAATTCAGGATTTATCTATAACGAATTTTAACGTGGGGGAATGAACAATGAATTTAATACAACAAATTGATCAATTCGCAAGTAAACATCCAGATAAAGTTGTTTATGATTACTTGGGCAAAACGAATACGTATGGTCAATTACACAATCTATCGAATCAATTAGCAGAAAAAATTCAGTCACTTGGACTAACGACTGGCTCACCAATCATCGTGTATGGTGGGCAAACGTTTGACATGCTGGTAGCGTTTTTGGCCAGTGTTAAGACAGGGCACGCGTATATTCCAGTTGACCGGCATTCACCGGATGAACGGATTAAACAAATCGCTGAGATTGCGCACCCTGAGTTAATTATTGAAGTCGAAGGAGCAACTCCTGAAATTAATCAGTTGCAAAAAATCACAGAATCACAATTACAAGAAATATTGGTACAAAACACTAATTTGGTGGCTAACCCAACTCAATTTGTGGATGGGGATGACACCTTTTATATCATCTTTACTTCCGGTACCACCGGTAATCCAAAGGGAGTCCAGATTAGTCATGACAATTTACAAAGCTTCACTAGTTGGATGCTCAGTGATTTTGGTATCAAACCAGGAGCCACGATGCTTTCTCAAACGCCATATTCATTTGATTTATCGGTGATGGATTTGTATCCAACATTATTACTAGGTGGCACCTTACAAGTTTTACCCAGAGCCCAAACTGAGGATTTCAAAAGCTTATTTCAAAGTTTATCTGACTTAACAGTTGATGTATGGGTTTCAACCCCGTCTTTTGTCGAAATGGCTTTATTAGATCGTAATTTTAACGGTCAAGTCCATCCAGAACTCACAACTTTCCTATTTTGTGGTGAAGAATTGACCAATGACGTGGCCAGTAAATTAAAATCGCGCTTTCCTGAAGCACACATCTTTAATACTTATGGCCCAACCGAGGCCACTGTTGCCGTGACCGCCATTGAAATTACGGACGAGGTCTTAAGTGAGTATCAACGCTTACCAATTGGCTATCTTAAAAGTGACACGTTAGGCTGGATTGAATTTGAACAAGGCAATCAACAAACCGGTGAAATTATTTTGAGTGGCCCTTCTGTATCAAAAGGGTACATTAATGATCCAGTTAAAACGAAACAGGCCTTTGTTTTAGACCAGCAAGCTACGTATCGGACTGGTGACTTAGGTTACCGTGCAGAAGATGGCATGATGTTTTACGTTGGACGGAAAGATTTTCAAATTAAAATGCATGGTTATCGAATTGAATTGGAAGAAGTTAATCATTATCTGAATTTAAACGAAAATATCAGCCGGGCTGTGGCGGTCCCAGTCACTGATAAGTCCGGTAAAGTGGCTTCATTGTCTGCGTATGTGGAATTAAATTTGGCTAGCTTACTCTATCGCGATTTTGAATCCGGAGGGCTCAATTTAAAAATTACTAATGAACTGAAACGGGAATTAGAACAACAAATGATGTCCTACATGATTCCTCAGAAATTTATTTACGTCGATACTTTGCCAATGACCATGAACGGCAAAATCGATATTAAAGCATTGATGAGGGAGGTTGAATAGTTTGATTAATATACAACCATATGAGAGTCCCGAGTATTTTGTTTTAATTCTCGGTTTACTGTTACCGATTATCATTGGTCTCTTTTATGGCAAACGATTGGTAAATTATGAGACTCTTTTTTCACTGGTATTTTTAGTGCTAACTTTCGGTGGCGATAAATGGCAACAAGGAGTGGCTTTGATAGGGTACGTCTTGTTTGAACTACTGGTGATCTTTAGTTACTCCAAGTATCGATCCAAGCAAAATCAAACTTCGGTATTTGTCGTAGCGGTTCTGCTGGCGATTGCACCGTTAGTAGTGGTGAAATTGACGCCGTTATTTTCAACAAATTCTTCCATCATCGGATTCTTAGGAATCAGCTACCTGACCTTTAAAACGGTTCAGATGGTGATGGAAATGCGTGATGGGGCGATTAAGGAATTTGAACCGGTATTATTTGTCAGATTCTTACTGTTTTTCCCAACCATCTCTTCTGGGCCAATTGATCGGTTTAGAAGATTTAAAAAGGATTATCAGACTGCACCAGACCGCGAGAAATATCTCTGTATGATTGATAAGGCAGTCAAATATCTGTTTTTAGGCTTTTTATACAAGTTTATTCTTGGGTATTTCTTCGGTAAAATTTTACTACCAATCGTGTCGCATGCAGCGTTAGCACATAAAATGGCGTTCTTTCACACCGGCTTATCGTGGCCATTAGTGGAATATATGTACACCTATAGTATGTATTTATTCTTTGACTTCGCCGGATATAGTTTGTTTGCAATTGCGATTAGCTACTTAATGGGGATTGAAAGTCCAATGAACTTTAATCAACCATTCAAATCGCATAACGTCAAAGATTTTTGGAATCGTTGGCACATGTCACTCTCGTTTTGGTTCCGTGACTATGTCTTTATGCGTTTCACATTTTTCTTAATGAAACACAAACTAATCAAAAATAAATTGCGGATTTCGCAAGTCGCTTACTTAGCCAATTTCTTGATTATGGGATTTTGGCATGGTGTGACCTGGTATTACGTGTTGTATGGGGCCTTCCATGCTGTTGCCATTATCATCAACGATTATTGGCTACGTTTCAAAAAGACTCACAACGTCCCACACAATCGATGGACGGAAGGACTGGCGATTTTCACCACCTTCAACGTTGTCTGCTTCAGTTTTCTCATCTTCTCAGGGTTCTTGAACACCCTCTGGTTTAAATAAATAAAAAAGGAAGTTATTCAAATGAATGTAAACGAAATTGTTTTAGATATATTAAATGGCATCACCGAAACAGATTTTAGCAAGGATATGGACGAAGATATTTTCACCTCTGGCCTAGTCGACTCAATGGCAACGGTGGAATTACTACTGGAGTTACAAGAAAAGTTTGGGATTGATGTGCCAATTTCAGAATTCAATCGAGATGACTGGAATACCGCTAATAAAATTATTCAAAGGGTGGAATCATTACAATGAGTGTAAAAAAGAAGCTTTGGAATATTTTTGGACCAATTATTACCGCTGGTCTGCTGGTGTTCATAGCTTTTTTTGCAGCTAATCAATTTGTCAGCGTAAATAAAGCAACTGAAAAGCGAGCGGCGGTTTCCTTATCATCAAATGTGTATAAAGGTAGTGTGATTAAATCTGCTGCGTTAAAAGATGGTTATGTCCCATTCTTTGGTTCATCTGAATTATCAAGAATGGATCCATTTCATCCAGCTTCAATGGCCCAAAAGTATCATCGCAATTATCGGCCATTTTTGTTGGGGAATCCAGGGACTCAATCGTTATCACATTTAATGCAAATGCAAGGTATGAAGTCACAAATTAAGAACAAAAAAGTAGTGTTCATCATTTCACCACAATGGTTTACGAAACAAGGTCAAGTTCCACAGGCCTATAATTTTTACAATTCACCAATTGGCACAATTAAATGGATTAAGAGTGCAACAAACAGTTCCATGACGCGTTACACGGCGAAACGAATTCTTGCTATGAATGTGAGTGGTAATTCTGGTGCAATTCATCAATCATTGGAAAATTTAGCGGACGGTAAAAAAGTAACGGCGATGCAAAAAATGCAGTTAAACATGAGCGAATCAGGGTTAACCGCAGAAGATAAATTATTCTCTGCGTTTGTGTCAGGCAAAAATGAAGCCAAGATTAGTCGTGATCAAGCTAAATTGCCAAAACAGTACGATTTTAACAAATTAACGAACACGGCCAATCATTTGGCAGCCCAACAGTCTAATGATAATCCATTTGGCATCAGTAACTCATTTTTCAAAAAACGGTTAGCCAAAGGCCATAAGTTAGAAAAATTAGAGGGTTCGCAGACAGAAATTAATTATTTGCAGTCTCCAGAGTATGCTGATTTTGAATTAATCTTAGCGCAATTTGCCAAATGGCACGTGGATCCAATTTTTGTCATCACACCCGTAAACCAAAAATGGGTTCAATATACTGGCTTATCTGATGAAATGTACCAAAAATCTGATCAGAAAATCAAATATCAATTGAGTTCTCAAGGCTTCAATCACGTGGTTGATTTGAGTGCTGATGGTGGGAAAAAATATTTCATGGAAGATACGATTCATTTAGGCTGGAACGGTTGGTTAGCGATGAATCAAAAAGTAGCTCCATTTTTGGAACAGAAACAAGCTCAACCAAAGTATCAAATTCAGAGCAGATTCATCTCAAACCAGTGGCAGCAAGCAGAATAGTCGGTGAATAAGATGGCTAAACATGTTAAAAAATATTTGATAGTTTTACTGTCAGTAATAGTCGTTAATGTTCCAGTGGTTTCAGTCGAAGCAGCGACTAATTCTCAAAAAATTCAACGAATCACTGATCAACAATTTATTGGGACATTGGCAATTTATCGAAATGGGAAATTAGCGGAACACGTGAGTGAAGGTTACGCGAATGAACCAAATCGGATTAAAAATCAGTTAAATACGATGTATGAGATTGATTCGATTCAAAAATTAATTACTGGTGTGCTAATTATGCAACAAGTCGAAAAACACCATTTGAAATTAACAGACACACTAGATCGGTACTTTCCCAGTGCTAAAGGTGGCAGCCACATCACGATTCGACAAATGCTTAATATGACATCAGGCTTGTCGATGAAAGAGTCGGATATGTTCAATTTTTTGACGGATGATAATGGCATTATCCGGCACGACATTTCTGTCATGACCTATAACCAGGCTAATCAAGGCAAATGGGATTATCAACCAGTCAACTTTGTGCTCCTTGCCGGAATTTTGGAAAAAGTTTCCCACCAAACTTATCACCATTTGGTGCATCAACAAATCATTCAAAGATTCAAATTAAAGCACACTAAATTTGCTTATGAATTGCCGAATTCATGGAATAAAACAATCGGTTATCAAGTTCCTAAAAATGAAACTGGGATTTCATATGGACAACCATATGCTCGGAGTAAAGCGTTGGAACGAGATGAATTAGGGACTGGGCAATTGTATATGAGTGTGGGTGACTTGTATCATGTGGTACATGGCATCATGCGTGGACAGGTCATCAAGAATAAAAATGTGCCAATATTATATTCGAAGGGTTCACTCAGCGGTTATGGTGGAGGCTTGTATAATCGTTCTGGTCGGTATAAAAGCAACGGGGCGGGTTATGGCTTTGAAAGTACGATTCGCATTAGTAAAGATGGCCAAGATGCGGTCATCATTTTAAGCAACTATGAGTTTCCGAAGATGTCGATTAGTACGTTAGGTGATAAAATTGATCAAGAAATTTTGAAATGATTGGGGATGACGTGATGGATGGGGGAAGATACGTTAGGTTAAGTCGTAAGATCATGGCGGCGGATTTTGTTCAACGATTACAGCAAACTTTCCGACTATTAAATCAGCAAATTTTAGTAGCTAGTGTTATTTCAGTGATTAATTTTGTTGTACTAGATAGCCATGGATTTTTGAAGGAAATTTTCGGGATAAACAAATGGTTGCCATTTTATTCTGCCATTCATGTGGCAACTAATAGCTTGGCGATGATAATCTGTACCATTTTGGTAATTTCAGTCGCGTATTCGATGGGGTCCAAAGAAAACGTTGAAAATTCATTAGCCGGCTATATTAGTGGAATTATGACGATCATTTTTCTCTTTCCGGGAGATGTAATGACCGGTAAAATCAACCAAAATATCTTGCTGAATGGCTACAATGCGATTAATTTACGTAATTTGTTAATTGCCGCCATCGTGGGTTACTTGGTCGGCCGAATGTATGAGCAGTTCTTGCAATCACTAACCTGGCAATTAGCTTGGCGGGTTGGCGTTACTCTGTTAATTCTACTGGTATTATTTATCATGACCAGAAATGATTGGACTGAATTATTGATTGGCGAATTGTACGGCCTAATTGACGGAATGCAAAATTGGAGTATTATCGCCATTCCAATCTTAGCAATGCTTAATTGTGTGATGTTAATTTTTGGAGTAGATTCGTTATTGCCCATGTCGGGGGCTGAATTTGGTCCTGCCGCAACCAAAAATTTGAACTATGTATTGGAAGGGCACAGTGTGTATTCAGTGCCAGCACCAATCAATATTCATGCACTATTTGATACGTATGCGACGCAAGGTGGAATTGGGATGTTGTTACCGTTGGTGATTGCAGTCTGGATTATTAACCGTCACCGGCACGATATTCGTAATTTAAAATGGACGACGATTCCGACTTTGTTTAATCTAAACGCACCATTACTGACGAATTATCCAATCCTATTTAATCTCATTTTGTTGGTACCAATGATGATTTCCTCGGCAGTTACCAGTTTAATTCCTGGGATTTTAATTTTGTTAGGTTGGTTACCGAGTTCGGTTTATCCAGTCTCACTTTCCGCGCCAGGGCTATTACAAGGTTATTTTAGTACGAATGGAAATTGGTTAGCCCTTTGTGTTGGACTGTTTAACTTGGTGATTTCAGTACTCATCTACATGCCATTTATCAAAATTTCAGATCAGGAATTGCAGGTGAGTCGCCATGAAATTTAAAAAAATTATGTTTGGCTGGCTGGTCTTGGTGGGGTTTGTGGCGATGGCAGGATTTGGCATTAGTCAGCAAAATGCCAATGTGAAACTGATGCGTGCCAAAGTACCGTCAGCAATCGATCCGATTATCTTGGTACCCGGAAGCTCTGCCGATGAAAATCGGTTTGATTCATTAATCCAATCGTTAGATTCGAAAAATGAAACGCACAGTTTGCTGAAGGTGCGTGTGAATAAAGATGATTCGCTCCATTATTCGGGTCGAATTCGGCAAAGTGACAAGCGACCATATATTGTCGTGGGTTTTCAAAATAATCAAGATGGTTATGAAAATATCAAAAAGCAGGCAAAATGGTTTAGTATTGCTTATACGGCGTTATCGAAACGATATCACTTCAATCAGTTTTCGGGGATTGGACACTCCAATGGTGGCTTAGTTTTGACCATCTTTTTGGAAAAGTATATGACGTCGACTAGCTCGATTGATAAGCTGATGACGATTGGGACCCCATTTAATTTGGAAAATACTTCAAGTGAAAAAACAACGATGCTGAAAGACTTGATTGCAGATCGTAAAAAAATTCCAAAGACATTGAAAATGTATTCAGTGGCGGGGACCCAGTCGTATGCAGGGGATGGAATTGTCCCATTTTCCAGTGTCGACAGTGGTAAGTACATTTATCAAAATCAAGCCAATCTTTACACGGAAATGATTGTGACAGGGACTGATTCCGCACATTCAGATTTACCAGAAAATAAGCAAACGATTAGTTTAATTAGACGTTTTATGTTGAAACCAGGCAATTTAAACAATCGATAAGCCGGTAACTTGAAAATGGGTCCCAATATGTTAGACTAATTAGACAGATAAAAAACGACATTGCCACCGGGCAATTAACACCATGTTTCACTCCAGTAGGTCTTAGAAGGAGTGAGATTTGGTGTTTTTCTTTTGTCTGAGATAGTAATGTAAATAGAATGTAGAAAAATTATGAGTTGGACATATTTAATTATTGCTGGAATATTTGAAACGATTTGGGCAACCTTTATGAAGTTAAGCCATGGATTTACGAATTTAAATTACACAATTTTGACGATTGTGGGGATGATTGTCAGTTTCTATTGCTTGGCCAAAGCTACCGCAACGTTGCCATTAAGCCTGGCTTACCCAATTTGGACCGGTATTGGTGCTGTAGGAACGGTGATTATTGGTGTAATTTTATTTGGTGACAAAGTTAATCCGTTAACCTGGGTATTCGTTGGCTTGTTACTGATTGGAATTGTCGGAATTAAAGTGACATCATAGACAATTCGAATTGTTATCTATTTTAGGCCAATCAGAATATACTCAAGGTAGTGAATTGAAACTACTCGAGGGGGATTCTGATATGGAAATTGAAAAAGATATAATTTATGATGCAGCTAATCGTTTAACGACCGACATTTATTATCCAACTACTAATACGGCACGTGGTGCAGTGATTGACATTCATGGTGGTGGCTGGTTTCGTGGTGATAAAAGTAAGGACGCGGATTTAGGGCAAAAGTTTGCTGAACTTGGCTATTTAACATTTGTACCTAACTATCGCTTTACACCGAATGCGTATTATCCTGCGCCTTTAGTTGATATGGATACCTTGTACCAATGGATTAAGAAATCAGATTATCAATTTGATCATGATAATATTGCTGCTTTTGGGTCATCAGCTGGTGGTAATATGTCAGTGGAAATGGCCATTAAATATGGTATTCCAGCAATTTCTTGGTCAGGTATTTTAGATATCGATAACTGGCTGGCTAGACACCAAGACGTAGTACCAAAGCAAGATCAAACGCAAAACTTTAATGGTGCAAGTGCTGAAATTAATCAATCTGTTAAAGATGATAGTTTCTATAAATGGTTTGTGACTAATTACTTTAATGGTCGGACAGATCAATTTGTAGAAGCCACACCATACCACCGCGTTAATCAAAAAACAGGGCCAATTTTCTTGGCTAACTCCTTAGACGAGTTCGTGCCAAACACAGGCGTTTTGAAAATGTCCGATAAATTGGCGGCTAACCAAATTGTGCACGCTGTCCGGTTTGTGGCTGGTACAAAACATGCTAAGGGTTATTTTTTGATGAAGCAGCCTTGTTCTTGAGCAAGTGGTTTTAACAATTGAAGAAATAGAAAAAAAGTGGCTGGGAAAAAACTAATTCCAGACTATAAAAAATAAAGGGACTTTGGAAAAACACTCCAAAGTCCCTTTA
>NZ_BJEB01000031.1 GCF_005405445.1 Paucilactobacillus nenjiangensis | reverse complement strand
TAAATTATACATTTTTTTCAAATTTATGGGTACTTTTGTTTTAGTGCGCCGTAAATTTATTTTGTTTCATATAAAAGCACTGTCATCCAAAACATTCGTTTTGTCGCAGCGCCCTTCTGCATTACTTATCTTAAAATATGATCAATTTGTTGTTTCAAAGCTGGTAAAACATCTTGTTCATACCAAGGATTCTTTTTTAACCACCCATAGTTTAGTGGTGACGGATGAACTAACGGAAAAAATTTGGGCAAATATTTTTGATAATCCATTACTGTCTGGGTCAACGTTGCCTTAGAATCTAGGTCCAAATAATAACGTTGCGCATAGCTTCCGACTAATAATGTTAATTCAATATTTGGCATTAAATCTAATAATGGCTGATGCCATTTTTCTGCAAAACCCTTGCGTGGTGGTAAATCACCACTTTTAGCTTTCCCAGGATAATAAAAATCTAGCGGCACCACCGCAATTTCACCTGATTGATAAAATTCATCATCAGACACACCCATCCACTCGCGTAACCTCACGCCACTAACGTCATTCCAAAAGATTTTTGTCTCTTGTGCTTTACGCCCTGGTGCTTGACCAACGATATTGATTTTTGCTTTTTGACCAGCATAGTACAGCGGTTCAATCCCTTGTGAAGTGAAGTCTGCGTTATCTGGATCATTTTTAATCGCATTAAAAATTTGGTCAAACTCATTCATCAGCCGCTACCTCCAGGCTTCCAATAACTTCTCGATACAATGGCAATAATTCACTTACTGCTTTTGAAACTTCTTGTTCAAAATTGAACTCTGCTGCTAATGGAAAATACCACACTTTGCCAATCATCAACGGTTCATCACTCTCTTGATATTGGTCCAATCTTTGATGTGGTTCCAATTCAGATTGACTGGCAGGCCAAACATAATATTCGGCTGAATTGACCGTTCGTTGCCAGTTTGTCAGTTGTTGATTAACTGCTGATTGGTATTGGGTTGGTATTCCTAATCGTGTTTCGCTTTTATAATTTTGAAACATTAAATAAACCTGCAATTGTTGTCGATTGACGAGCACTCCGATGCAGGGATTAACATCCCCGATTCGATAACAGGTCCAAAAGTGATCTCGAATTTTCCAACCATTGGTCCAACTTTCAATTTTCAGTTTTCCCAAATCTAGTTTCGCCGCTGTTTGTAAATTAGCACTTTTCCAGTCATTCCAAATTAATTTGTAATCAACTTTAATTGCTTCAATTTCTGATTCACTTAATTGTTGTTTTAATACTTTAAACGAAAACGTTTCTCGTTGAAATATTTTTGGCCATTCATTAATATTCATAGCTATCCTCATTATTCGTAATCTGGCGGCCACGTGTTAAAAAGTTGCCACGATTTTGCCTAATACCTGATGTGACTTAATTTTTTTCAATCCATTTACTATTTCATGTGCTGAAATAATTTCAGTGATTTGCGGATCAATGCCATCAGTATCAACTAAATTGAGCAATTCCATGGCCATTTGACCTAAATCACGTACTTGTGCAGGATTATTGCTTCGATGAGCACCACCAAGATCAATTTTGGCATACGTTAAGGCTTTATCCCAGCTGAACAAAGTCTGAGACAATAACTGGATACTTGGCACCAGATACAACACAAAATAGTCTTGCTTCTGTTCATTTGCAGCCATGGCTTCCGCAATCTTGAGACTAATGAAGGTCTTCCCAGTCCCGGGAGCCATAATTAATTTACCGCGTTCATGCTCATCAAAGTAAGCCACGGTCTTATCAATGGCTTCATTTTGGTACGCCATTGGTTGTTTATGACTGGCAGTAATTGCTTTTTCTGCATTGCCAAAACTGAATTGCGACCAGTCGAAGCTAGAGTGCTTGAGGTCAGACAACCCAATGCGGTTAATATCCTTACAGCCATCATCCAAAGCCGCTTCGGCGTTTTTGTTCCAGTCGTCCGTGGTGGCGACTAATAGGCCGTCTGCATAGTAATTTTTGTTCAGTTAAGCAACGTAACTATTGATGGTATCCTTGCCAACTTTGCCGTGATAATACTTAGCCTGTACGGCGGTTAACTCATCAGAATCGCGGTGACGAGCCACAAGATCAACGCCAAGGTCTTTCTTAGGAATATGGTATTCGGCGGGAACTTCGCTTAATAGCCACACATCATCGTACAGATTCTTATATACTGGTTCGTTAAGTAGGTACGACTTAACAACTTCTTCAAACATCGTGCCGCGATTACGTTGTACACCGTTAGCACTTTTGTCAATTTGGGCAATTAAACTATCAAAATTATTTTCTAGTCTGGTCTGGTCTCATGGGTAACATATCTCCGTTTCTATCAAGATTATTTTTTACTCACTCTTTGACGCTCTATATCGCTTTTATTATAACAGGTTTAATTTACCAACGAGACACTCTATATACGCAAAAAGCCACTAGTGGACGAACCCCTAGCGACTTTCTTATGAACTTTACCAACAGTCCTTCGCCAATTTTGGCGGAGTTTTGGCGGAGCATTTTATTTTTTTAGCGGAGTTGGCGGAGTTTGAACCTATTTCCATAAATTCAAAACGCCTTTATACCATTATTTTAATATCAATTCTAGTAATGGGTTTATTCCCACTCAATTGTCGAAGGTGGCTTACTCGTAACATCGTACACTATCCGGTTAACCTGCTTTACTTCATTAACAATTCGAACTGAGATATCTTGTAAGACATCCCAAGGAATACGAGCAAAGTCAGAAGTCATTCCATCAATCGAAGTTACGGCACGGATACCAACGGTGTAATCGTAAGTCCGACCATCACCCATGACACCGACACTCTTGATTCCTGGTAAAACAGTAAAGTATTGCCAGATTTCTTTATCAAGGCCAGCTTTTTTGATTTCTTCGCGAAGAATATAATCACTTTCACGGACAATTTCTAGTTTTTCATCGGTAATTTCACCGATAACACGAATTCCAAGACCAGGACCTGGGAATGGTTGACGCCATACTAATTCGTAAGGCATCCCCATCTTTTCACCCAATTCACGGGCTTCATCTTTAAATAAGCTCCGTAATGGTTCAATCAAGGTAAAGTGGATATCGTCAGGAAGTCCACCAACATTATGATGAGACTTGATGGTTTGTGCGGTATCAGTTCCACTTTCAATCACGTCGGTATACAGCGTGCCTTGAGCTAAGAAATCAATATCGTGTAACTTACTTGCTTCGTCATTAAAGACTTGGATAAATTCGTTGCCAATAATCTTACGTTTCTTTTCAGGATCACTCACACCAGCCAATTTACTTAAGAAACGTTCTTGAGCATCCACTTTGATGATGTTCAAGCCAAATTTACCAGCTAAGCTATCCATGACTTCTTGTGCTTCGTTCTTACGGAGTAAACCGTGATCAACAAAGATACAAGTTAATTGGTCACCAATTGCCTTGTTGAGCAAAACTCCAACGACACTGGAATCAACCCCACCAGACAAGCCAAGAAGCACTTTCTTGTCGCCAACTTTTTCACGAATATCAGCAATTTGCACGTCAATGAAATCATCCATTGACCAGTTAGCAGTTGCGTCACAAACATCAAAGGCAAAGTGGTGCAAGATTTGTGAACCGTATTCGGTGTTTTGGACTTCAGTATGGAATTGCAGACCGTAGAATTTACGTTCATCATCCGCCATTGAAGTAATTGGACAGTTAATACTTGTCGCAACCGTTTTAAAGCCATTTGGTACCTTGGTAACTAAATCGCCGTGGCTCATCCAAACGTATTGCTTTTTGGGTGTTCCAGCAAACATAACTGCATTCTCGTCTGTTACTTCAATATCAGCATGACCATATTCAGAGTTGTCAGCTTTTTCAACTGCGCCACCCTCAAGTGTGTTTGCCATTAATTGCATTCCGTAACAAATACCTAATACAGGGATTCCGAGATTGAAGATTTCAGGATCAACTGTAAATGCACCTTCGTCATAAACACTGTTTGGTCCACCAGAAAAAATAATTCCCTTTGGATTGAGTTTCTTCAACTCTTCAGCGGTAGTTTTATGAGACATTAACTCTGAGTAAATACCAAAATCACGAATTCGTCTGGTAATGAGCTGATTGTATTGACTACCGAAGTCAAGTACAACGATTTTATCGAACGCATCAAGATTTATATTTGCCAACAATTGCCACCCCTTATTTTTTATTTAACAATGAATTTATTTTACGTGTTTTATCCTAGTGGGTCAATCTTTATGAGAATTTCTTCATTTATTTTCTTAAATAAATGTCATCAATCTGATGATGCTTAGTTTTGTGTAAAATGACGTCCGCCCGATTCCGGGTTGGAAGGATAAATTCGCGCAAGTTGGTGTAATCAATTTCACGCCAAATTTTCTTCGCATGTTCAAACGCCACGTTACGATCACCAATCGCTAGTGAGTAATAATAATTGGTTGGATCCTTAAAAGCTGAATCCAGTAACATCCCAAATCGTTCCAAGAACCACTGCTCAATCAAGCGTGGATCAGCATCAACGTACAATGAAAAATCAAAGAAATCACTGATGTAGAGTAGTTCATTACTAGGTAACTGTAACGTGTTAATCCCTTCAACAATCAAAACATCCGGCTTTTCCAACGTTTGCATCTCGTCAGGGACAATGTCATAAATTTGATGCGAATAAACCGGCAGTTGTACTGAATCAACGCCGGCCTTCAGGTCATTTAAGAACGTTAATAGTTTCTCCATGTCGTAGGATTCCGGAAACCCTTTGCGGTTCATGATTTCTTTATCTTTCAATACCTGGTTAGGATATAAAAATCCGTCGGTCGTAATCAAATCGACTTTGGCATCAGGCAAGAACTTCTCTAGCAATTTCGCTAACAACCGGGCGGAGGTACTTTTTCCCACTGCGACTGATCCTGCAATCCCTAGAATGAACGGCACCCGTTTTTGTGGCAGTTGCAGAAAATCGGTCTTTTCTTCTTGCCAGTTTAAATATTGTTGATATCTTAATTTAATTAATTTAGTGAGAGGTAAGAACACCTCATCCACATCTCGAACTGAAATGCGGTCACTAAAGGCTTTAATTTGGTTCAAGCTATTTTGACTGATTTCAATTCTGTCGTTCGAATAAAATTGTCGCCACTGATCACGATCAAAGTGATAGTAGTTTATTAACTCTTCCATTAATTGGGCCTCTTCCGATATATTTTCGCTTTTAATAATAACATACATTGTCAGCTTTTCAGTGAGGAAAAATCGGCTTTACTGTCAAAACTAAATCATGATACAAAAATAACGAAATCCAGTTCAATTGAGCTGAATCTCGTTACGATTTGTTAACGGTTAGTTATCTGCCGAAGCAGCGGTTGGGAATGTGTATTCACCAATGTTTTTACCGTCTAATTCCGGTGCATCGGTGGTGTAATCTGACAAGGTAGAGCCACCATTTTCTGTTTCAATACTTGTTTTCTTCTCTTTTTTAGCTTTTGCAAGTTTTTGAAGTGATTTCTCCAAATTATAAGTGTAATTCTTCTTATTAACTTTGGTGAAGCCCTTTGGATGGTAGAACCTTAATAGATCACCATTGACGACTTTATCAGACATGTTTAATTCTGTGGTTACATACTTCTGAATCTTATTAATGGCCGTAGTTTGTTCGCTGGTTGGACTGCTAATCTCCTTACCAGTCTTGGTGTTGTAGACTGTCCCACCATACTTCGTGTAAGTTGGACTGACAAAATCACCATCACGGAAGGAAACAATTTGATTACGACTCGTTGACAACAGGTCTTGACCAAATTGAACAAAGCGACTGGAATCAATGCCCAGCAAGTTTTCAATCGTTGGGAGCACATCAATTTCACCACCATAAGTGTGATTGATACCACCCTTTAAACCAGGCATTTGAATCATGAACGGCACTTTCTGGAACATCGCTAGATCATAGTTATCGACGCTGTTCTTACCCAATATTTGAGCAATGGCCGACTTATGATTGTCGGAAATACCGTAATGATCACCATACAGTACCACCATACTATTGTCCCGTAACCCAGTTTTATCCAGGTAACTATAGAATTCCTTAATTGATTCATCTAGATAATGAGCCGTTTGGACGTATGGATCAACGGTTGAATCACCAGTCTTCAAGGCATCAATTGACTTATTCTTGGAATCAAGAATATATGGATAATGGTTGGTTACCGTAATCAATTTTGCATAGAATGGTTGTGGTAATTGCTGAATATACTGCATTGAACTGGCCATAAAAATTTTATCTTTAATCCCATAACCGGCGTCATAATCCTTAATTTCTGGGAAGTAAGATTTACTAAAGTAGTAATCATAGCCCCAAGACTTATAAGTATTATCCCGGTTCCAGAAACTAGGCACATCCCCATGGAATGAAGCACTAGTATATCCTTGGTCTTGAGCCAAAATTGCTGGCGCAGCTTGGAAGGTATTGCTGGTCCCATCGACACTCATCGCTGACCCTTCAGGTAAACCAAACATTGACGTTTCCAACATTAATTCAGCATCAGACGTTTTTCCTTGTCCCACTTGATGGAAGAAATTATCAAAGGACAAGGTATCACTTGAGTGATAAATACTGTTCAAGAATGGAGTCACTTCTTCACCATTCACTTTATAGTCAATCACCCATTGCTGGAGACTTTCCAAATGAATAATAAAGACATTTTTACCTTTGGCCACGCCTGAGTACTCAATGTTGCCATTGACTCGATTAGATTTTAAGAAATTCAAAACCGGCGTTAAGTCTTTCGTATTGGCGTTCGCCTTAATCGCGCTGTTCCGGGTCGTTTTGACACCATCCACAACCGTATAGGCTTGTATGCCCAGGTACTTAACCAAATAGTTGTTATCAAAGGTTCTCGTCAATAAACCTGAACGATCAGATTCAGCCATACCTAAGTTAACCCCAAACAACAAGGCCCCAAGCAAGGTAATAATTGCGGCATAACGGCGTTTGAAATAACGCGTATCAATTCGAATGACGTGGAAGGCTAAGACAATAATAATCAAGATTACATCGGCGAACACAAACAAATCCGTAAAGTGGAAAATTCCTGCAATACTTTTTCCTAAGTTGTTCGATGCTGATCCAGAGCTTTTAATAATACTAAACGTGATAAAGTCCGAAAACTCTCGATAATAAAGGATATTGGCAAAGAGCCACATAGAGAGTAATCCATTTAAAATCGACATTAACCAATAGGCTAAGCGACCACGAAAATACAGTGCAATACCCAGAAAAATTAGTGCTCCGGGAATAGTATTGAACGCCAACAAAAACTGTTGCATCCCCCCCGTAACACCAAGCGCAAACTTGGTGCTATACGCCCAGTAACTCTTAATTGCAAATAAAATTACTGTGAGCGTGAAAAATCCTAATCTTGTGTTCAGACCAGATCTTAATTTCTGCAACACACTGCTCATAATTTTCCCTCCATTAATCTTAAAATCACCATATTTCATATTACTCTATTCCCAATAGAAGACAATTTATTCTCGAAATATTTCCAAAATGTTTACCTTTTGTTCATAAACCGAACGGATGATTTTATTAATTACTGAAATTATACCTTAAACTATTTAGAACACCAAAGAATTAGGCGGAACCATCATTCAAATTGGTCATTCACGATTAATTCTCAATTTACGCACGTAACTTTCTCAGTTCATACAAAAAACACCACCGAAGTGATGTTTAAGTTTTCAAATTAGATTGTGTCGTATAAATTAGTTGGCACTTGATCAAGTAATGGTGTCATCGTCTGAACACCGACCAAGCACAACGCATGCATGGCACGTGAACAAACCGTATAGAGTAATTGGCGTTCATCTTCTTCAGCATATTTCTGGGCATTAGCATCCCAGATAATCACGGAATCAAATTCGAGTCCCTTGGCCAAGAACGATGGAATCACCAACGTGCCTTTAGCGAGTCGTTGATTTTCAGTCCGAATCAAGGTCGTTTTAACACCACGCGCCAATAATTCTTCGTAAATCCGCTCGCTGTCTTCTAACGTTTTACCAATAATCGCGCTGGTATCGTCTTCAGAACTAGCATCCTTTAAGGCCCCAATCAAGCTCGTGACAGCTTGTCCTTCAGTATCTTCAATCAAGACACGCGGTTTAGCTCCAGTCCGTTCAAACGGTTCAATCGCCTCACCATTGGTTAAAATAGCTCTCGTAAATTCGGTAATTTCTTTCGTCGAACGATACGACTTCGTTAACTGCACAACTTCCGTCTTATCGGGGTCAAACATCGTGTTCAACTGCGCTAATAATGACCGACTATTTTCCTTGGTGAAAATGGCTTGGTTCAAATCACCTAACAAGGTGAATTTGGCCCGTGGGAAACTAAATTTCAAATAGGCTAATTGGAATGCATCATAGTCTTGAACTTCATCAATAAAGACATAACGAATATCTCGTTCACCCTTTTTACCGGTGATTAAGTCATACAAGTATAAATAAATTGTCACATCATTAGCGGTTAAACGGCGTTCCTTCAACTGATCGTAATTCACGGCCACATGGTTGTCCCAATCTTCTTTGGTTAAACCATACTTTTCAAGGTTCACCAAATGTGGGGCCACCCGTTTGAAATGAATAAACTGGGCATTGATGTTCAACCAACGATTGTGATCGATTGCCTTTTTAATTGGTTTAAAGGCTTTTAAAACTAATTGACGGGCTAAGAATGTAAATTCCTTATCTGCTGAATCAAATTCTCGTGGTTGATCTCCAAACAAGCCATCAATTTCTTGCTTAGTTAGGTTTTGAACTTCTTCTTCCACCCACTTAGTCCGGATTTCTGAACTAACCCGATGATTTAATAACCGGACCAATTCTTCTTTCGTCGCATCCAAGCGATTCGACAAGTGATAATTTTGATTGAAGGAATAATAGAGTTCCTCAATTTTTTCTCGACTAAAGAACACTTTGCCATTGAACATAATGTTCCGGAATTTCATATCTTCTTTTTCAAGATGATGAGCATACCGGTTGGTGGCGTTGAAGAAACCGAGACTTGTTTCCATCCGCGTAATATTGGAATCAGTTTTGGTTTGATCATTTTCAAATCGTTGTTGCAGCGTTTGGACTTGAATGTTTGGTAAACGCCGGTTCGCAAATTGGAAGTACGTCATTTGCACCATGTTATGTTCACCAAGTTCAGGTAACACTTGATTAATATAATCATTAAATAACTGGTTAGGTGAAAATAAAATAACTTGTCCGGCGTTCAAATTGCCGCGATAACGGTATAGTAGCCAAGCAATTCGTTGCAGAACGGCCGCTGTCTTCCCAGAACCGGCTGCCCCTTGGACAAATAAAAGTTCGGCGCTGGTATTTCGAATAATTTTATTTTGTGATTGTTGAATGGTGGTGACAATGCTCTTCATTTTGGTATCAGAATGCGTACCCAACGCTTCTAACAACATTTGATCACCAACGGTTTCATCGGTATCATAAATCGTTACAATCACACCATCAGCAATTTGAAATTGACGTTTCAATTTGACGTCAACTTCTTGGACCCCATCTGGCGTTTGGTAACTAATATTTCCTAGTCCACCATCGTAATAAATACTGGAAATTGGTGCACGCCAATCATAGACCAAAAAATGATCTGGACGATCAGTAAATGATGCGAGCCCAATATAGATAGTTTCGTCGCTATCTTCGCCTTCTTCATGAAAATCAATCCGGGCGAAATAAGGTGTTTTTTCAAGTTTGGTTAAGGTTTGCAGATTGCGTTCCGCGTGTGAACGACTAGTTTCCCGTTGTTCCAACATCTGTTGTTGTTGTCGCACGGACATCGCCGTTTCAACCATTCCACTATAGGTCGTACCGTTAATTTTGATGTCATTAAACTGTTTGCCAATATCTTCAACATCCTTATCGGCGGTGTTGATATTTTGCTCAGTCTTTTTGGCCGCGGCCTGAATTTTCCCAATTACCTCGTCGAGATGATTTTGTTCGTATTGTTCAATTGAATCAGTCATCTATCTTTACCTCCCCGTGGCTTTTTAATTGTACAATTATAGCATTTTAATTACACCGCTTTCAAATTATTATTAAAGAATATCCAAAGTTATGTCCAGATTGCTAAAAATAGTATAAATTAGTAGTTTTTTCGAACTGAGAAATTTAAACTAAGGGTAATAAATCTGCACCTGAGGGAGGATTGACATGGATCAAGTAATTTATGTATTTACGCACATTGAAGATATTATCATGTCAGTCATCACCTGGCTGGGACCGTGGAGCTACATGGTACTATTTTTATCCACCTTTATGGAAACTGGCTTAGTCATTTTCCCCTGGCTCCCTGGCGAATCACTAATTTTTGTCACGAGTACCTTATCAGCCATCCCTGGCTCTTCATTAAAAATTGTGCCACTGGTGCTCACTTTTTTTGTAGCCGCGGTGTGTGGCGATATTGTTAATTACCATATCGGTAAGACTTTGATGAAGTGGAAATTCTTCCGCCGCCGCGTGATGGGTCCAAATGTCGTCAAGGCGGAGGCGTTCTTTAAACGACATGGCGGGAAAGCGATTATCTTTGGTCGTTTTGTGCCAGTGATTCGGACTTTCGTGCCACTAGTGGCCGGAACATCTAAATTTAGTTTCAAAAAATTTATGCTGGCTAACTTGGCCGGTGTCAGTCTATGGGTCGCCATTGCCAGTATCTTGGGTTATTACTTTGGCACGATTCCGCTGGTGAAAAATCACTTATCGTTTGTCATCATTGGAATTGCATTTGCCACCATGCTACCCGCAATTTGCTTATGGATTGTTAAATTTATCCGTCGCAAAGTGATTGACCGAAACATGCTGTAACCATACCCCTAACTTATCATTGTGGTACACTTGACGTGTAGTAAAAAAGATAAATAAAGGGGTATTTTCTTATGGCAATCAATGTTTATTTTGTTCGACATGGACAAACCTATCTCAACAAATATAATCGTCTCCAAGGCTGGTCGGACGCCCCACTAACCGAAAAAGGCATTGCTGACGCGACCCGCGCAGGTAAGGCACTGGCGCCTGTTCAATTCGACGCTGCATTTAGTAGTGATTTATCTCGAACAATCGCCACGGCCAAATCAATTTTAGTTGAAAATCATTCAGCGCTGACCCAACCAATCCCTAGCAAGTTCTTCCGAGAAGAATTCTTTGGTTACTTTGAAGGAGCAGATGGCCCTTCTACCTGGAACTATCTTGGGCGACCTCATGGATACAGTACTTTTGAAGAAATGATTGCGGGTTTAACTATCGAAAAAACACGTGACATTATCGCTGACGCTGATACCTTTGGTGACGCTGAAGACGATGCTACTTTCCAAGCACGGATGGATGAAGGGCTTGCGTTACTTCGTCAACAACCAGATAACACCAACGTTTTGGTGGTCTCACATGGGACGACGATTCGCTCGTTAGTCAGTCGCTTTGCACCAGAATACAATCCAACCAGTTCACCGGTAAACGGGAGCATCACTAAATTCTTGCTCACTCCTAGTGAAACCAAGGTTGAATTTTTTAATCAAGTTTCATTACCAAAATAAAAATGGAATCCGAGGACACTCATATATGGATACAATGCCACCAATTGAATCAGTCATCATCGCTGGCTTGAATAACAGTCAATTAAATTTCGAATACTCCATGAATGAATTGGCCGAATTAGTCAAAGCCAACAATATGGAAGTGAAAGATCGTTTGGTTCAAAATTTGGATCGACCTAATTCAGCTACTTACTTTGGTAAGGGTAAAGTCGACGAATTGACAGAAACTGTACGGTCATTAGACGTGCATACAATTGTGACCAATGACGAACTAAGCCCCAGCCAGATTAGAAATTTGGAAGCCGCAACCGGAGCACGTTTATTAGACCGAACTGCGTTAATTCTCGAAATTTTCGCCAAACGGGCCCAATCAAAAGAAGCTAAACTACAAGTTGAAATTGCACAACTTAAGTACCGTTTACCTCGTCTACGCACTAGTGCCAATCAAAGTTTGGATCAACAAACTGGTGCCGGTGGCGGGAGCTTTACCAACCGTGGTTCTGGTGAAACTAAACTGGAAATGAATCGGCGAACCATCGAAAATTCAATCACACATTTACGTGGTGAATTAGATGAAATCAATAAATCGGCCGTTACTCGCCGCCAACAACGGATTAAGAACCAAATGCCAATGGTCGCTTTAGTTGGTTATACGAATGCTGGTAAATCAACCGTCATGAACGGCTTAGTCCGTAAATTTGGGGTCGATGAAGATAAGCAAGTCTTTGAAAAAGATATGTTATTTGCTACTTTGGATACTAGTGTCCGTCGTTTAACTTTACCTGATCAAAAACAATTTTTACTCAGTGATACAGTTGGATTTGTCAGCAAACTACCTCATAACTTGGTTGAATCTTTCAAGTCAACCTTAGCCGAAGCGTCCCAAGCGGACTTATTACTACAAGTTATTGATTATTCGGATGCACATTATAAAGATATGATGGAAACTACTGCCGACACCCTGGCAGACATTGGCATCAAAGACATTCCAATGATTAACATTTTTAACAAGGCCGATAAAATGGAAATCACCTATCCCACTTTGGAAGGTGATACCCAAATCGTCATGTCTGCGATTCAACCAGAATCACTCGACATGTTAACCGACCTGATTAAAAAATCGTTATTCAAAGATTTCGTCACGACCACGCTTTTAATACCTTTTACTGAGGGTAGCGTTGTCACTTATCTCAATGACAATGCCAGTGTAATCAATACTGATTACGTGGCTGAAGGCACTCAAATTGAAGTTGAATTATCTGCCGCTGATTATCAACGATTGGCGGAATATGAATTATAAGAAAAGCTGCAAAATAAGCCGGGTGCAATCGAGTATTAGTTTAGAACAATGGATATAAGTGCACTTCTTATTTACGTTGTTCGTAACTAAACGGAAATTGCTGACTTATTGCGCGTAATTCTGACTGCAATAAAATTGCATTTAATAAAAACTGCGAAATAAGAACTAATAAAGGGACCGTCGAACATAACTAACGTTGTGTTCAACGGCCCCTTTTTTTGAATGAACTCTATAAGTCAAATCATCGATGATTTACCCGACTTAAGTCACACTTATTATTTAATTTATTTCATAATTTTTTCAGTTGCTTTCGCCGATCTCCATAGTTGATATGAAGTCCAGAAACTGACCACGACGATTAACCATCCGAGCACTTCGAGCGATAAGCTTTTAACTACTGTCGCCGCAATCACAACCCCAATAATCCCGCCTAAAATAAAACCAAAAACACCTCGCAATGAATAACGATTGGTGCGCATGAAATTAACACTTGAAGCCGGCATTAAGAGTGCACAAGAGAGCATCATGATTGGAAAAGCCGCAATGGGTTTGAGTCCTAAGAAATAGACTAAAACCATACAAGGAGCATACAAACCTACGCCAGCTGCCATCAGCATCCCCAAAATAAAGTTTCCGATTACTCCAACTACTAAGGCTGCTCCAGTTAACCCTAGTGCATTATTGTGTACAGCAATAATTGAAATCCAGCCCATTTTATTGATGGCCATCAAAATTGACGTTGCAATCAATGCCACCGACATTGTCTTTTGAATCATGACTTTATCAAGCCGGACGACAACTTCACTACCAATCACCGAACCAATCACAGACGCTAACACCATTGACACTAACGTCGTAATATCCACATCGACTGCCGTCACGAAGAAAAGCGCTTCAACAATCGTTGGAATGGCATGAGCCATATTCATCGTTCCTGGTAACTTGCGTTCATCATCCAGATACTTGGTCCACTGAAATAAAGTCGTGGTGGTAACGAAACTCCCGACTCCTAAAGTATCTAAGAAGTCCGTGATGAAACCAATCCCAAAACCCAGAACATTGTCTCCAGTATTAAATGCTAATTTTTGCTTGATTACTTGCGCAACAATCAAGCTTCCTAATCCCACTGCACTAGCCAGTAGCACAATTACAATTGCTGCTATCATATTTTCTCTCCCCGATTTGAGTCCAAATATAAGTATATTAAATTTTAAGGAGAATTACCATAATTGTTGGCCGAAAAAAACTGATGGTTATCCCAAGCATGCTGAATAACCATCAGTTATAGATTGTACAAAGTTTGTTAATTTAATGCGTTGCGACTCTTCCCACCATTGACCAAAGTCACAACATCGTTAAGTCCGATTTCAACGATATTTCTGATGGCCGTGTTTGTAAAGAAGGCGGAATGTGGTGTAATCATTACATTTGGCATTGCTTTTAAGGTTTTATAATCATCTGGTACGGTTGCTGGATCAACTTGTTGTTCGAAGAATTCTGTTTCATCCGCCAACGTATCCAAGGCAGCCCCCGCGATTTCATGATTCTGCAAGGCCTTGATCAAGGCTGGTGTATCTACTAGGCCTCCACGTGCCATGTTAATGAAGTACGCTGTCGATTTCATTTTAGCTAACGTGTCTGCATTAATGATATTGACCGTATCGTCTTGCAATGGCGTGTGAATTGACACAATATCTGATTGCGTCAGCACCGTGTCCAAATCCGTATATTCCAAATATGGTTCCAGTTCAACGTTATATGCTGGATCAACAGCCAAAACTTTCGCACCCAAGGCGGTATAAATTTGCGCACTGGCGCCACCAATATGACCGGCACCAATAATTCCAACGGTTAAATTATGAATTTCTTGGCTAATCATCCCGTGCCATAAGAAGTTTCCTTCGGCCATCCGTTGATCAAAGTAGCCCAATTGACGAATCAGACGCATCGCTTGGGTAACCCCTAATTCAGCAATTGCTCGTGGTGAATAGGCTGCAATATTGGTGACGGTTAGGCCATTATCCGTGGCTGCTTGAAGATTAATAATCTCAAACCCAACCATCCGCGCCGTTAATTGTTTTAAGCCAAAACTAGCTAGCTTCTCGTACACGACAGGTTCATGGACATTGGTCGTTTGTTGAATATCGATACCGTCGTAACCTTTTGCTAAATCAACCGTTTCCGTCGACAAACTCACATCTAACATGGTCACTTCATTGCCGGTCTTTTTTGACCAAGCTTCTACATAGGGCTTTTCTTCTGGCAAAACGCTATACATAATAATTTTCATGATCTACTCCTTAAAATCATTGACGTTCAACTGTTTAATGCGGACAAATGCTTCTTTAATGACATCCAGTGGTTGAGTGGCGGCAATTCGTATGAAGCCTTCACCTGACTGGCCAAATGCTAACCCTGGAATCACAATGATACCAGTTTTTTTCAATAAAGCTGCAGAGAAATCAACTGAATTTAAACCAGTCTGACGGATATCAACGAAGGCATAAATCCCACCTTCAACTGGCGCAACATCCAACCAATCAATTTCTTTCACGGCAGCATCGATAAATTCCAAACGTTCCCGGAATTCAGCAGCAAATTTTGGTGCAAATTCATCGGCATGCTTCATTGCGTAAATAGCCGCTTCTTGAGACAAGATTGGTGCTGAATAGGTAATTCCTTCATTAACCAAACGAGTGGCGCTCGAGACATATTCTGGGGCAATTAAGTAGCCAATGCGCCAACCAGTCATCGCAAAACTCTTTGACATACTACCAAAGGTGATGGTGTTTTCCGGTGCAAACGTGGCAAATGGCGTGAAATGTTGGCCTGGCATCAAGAAATCGCCATAAACTTCATCGGTGAGTACAAACATGTCATGTTCAATGGCTAAATCAGCGATTTGTTGAGCAATCTCATCACTCATCACGTTTCCGGTTGGATTATTGGGTGAGTTAAGTAGTATGGCCTTAGTCTTTGGGGTAATCAGTGCAGCGACTTCTGCCGCTTGGACCGCAAACCCATTTTCTGGTTTAGTACCTAAAATGACTGGTACCCCACCAGTGGCGATGACTTCGTCTGCATAGGGCGAGAAACATGGTTGGGAAATGATGACTTCATCCCCAGCTCCAGGGGTTAAAATGGCCCCCAAAGTGATATACAAAGCATGTGAAGCTCCCACAGTGGCGCGAATTTGATCAATATCAAAATCTAATTGATATCGATCATGATAATAGTCTTTAATTGTTTGGCGTAGTTCAGGTAATCCACTCGCTTCCGTATAATGAGTTTGCCCCGCTGTGGCTTGCTGATACGCATAATCGATAATTGGCTGTGGCGTTGTAAAATCGGGATCACCGATTGATAAGTCGATGGCGTCAGTCGCATTAGCGGCTAAGGTCGTGATTTCCGCCATAATATTTGGTGCTGGATGTTGGTAACGTTGATTTAAATTAGAACTGTCCATGTTTACCTCCTACTCACATTCATAGCATTAATAATAATTCAACTATACACCCAATATATTCATTATTTCAATTAAAATCAGTTAATATTCATAAATAGCCCTATTTTTTGTGAATATATGCAAAAAGCTATTGAACAAAAAATTGTTCAATAGCTCAGTTACAATGGAAATTATATTTTTATTGAATTACTTCCGCACCTAAAATACCTTTAAAATGTCCCAATGCCCATTGTTGGCCTTCATCGGTTAATGCGGCCACTGCCGATGCTGGAATTGTCATTGGATAATTCAGGTTGTAGGCGTCAACTGCTGTGTGTAGCACACAAATATCGGTACACACGCCAGTTAAAATCAGATGGTTAATATGACGAGCACGTAAATCAAGATCTAAACTGGTGCCCGCAAATGAACTATAACGCGTTTTGTCCATCATCCAAACCTGAGCATCATCTTTGTGGGTTTCATACCAAGTTGCTAAAGGACCATAATATTCCCGGCCCCAAGTATCTCTGACGTTATGGCTCGGAAATAATTTAGTTTCAGGATGGTAGGGATCATTAGGTACATGCACATCCGTTGGCAAAATTACCCAGCCACCATCGGCTAACGTTTGATCCGCTAACTCAATAATTCGGTCGGCAATTAACTGGCCCGGTTTACCGCAGGTTAAGGCACCTTTATCATCCACAAAATCATTCGTATAATCAATTATCAACAGTGCATCTTGACTACTCAATTCCATCACCCCATCATTTTAGTTGGGTAAATTCTACCATCATTCCGTCCATCTGTCATATTAAAAGTACAAAGTATTTAAATTCAACGCAAAAAAGACTGAATCATGATGCATTCAGTCTTAATGCGTAACCATTTATCTTAATACTTACGACGGTAGTCTAATAATTGATGACTAATGTCGGCAGTGGCAGGATAAACTTGTTTGTAAATTTTGTGCATCGCTTTGTATTTCTCAACATTTTCTGCATTTGGCGTATAAACTTTGCCGAAATGAACAAACTCAGCGGCACAATCTTGAACGGTATCAAACCAGCCCAACCCGACGGCAGCTAACATGGCAGCTCCCATCCCAGGACCTTGTTCATTTTCAAGACTTACGACCTTCTTGTCGAAAATATCAGCTTGGATTTGTAACCACAGTGGACTCTTTGATCCACCACCGATAGAAACGACCGTGTCAAAGTCTTGACCATTTTCATCAAAAATATCCATGATGTCAGCAAATGAGTAAATAATGCCTTCAAGGACTGCGCGAACAAAGTCTGAACGCGTATCAGTCCCATCAATGCCAATGAAACTTCCACGAATATCAGCATCCGCATATGGTGTCCGTTCGCCAACAATATAAGGTGTAAAGACTAGTCCATTCGCACCGACTTTTGATTCTGCTGCACTCGAAACGAAGTCCGTGAAATCATCGGTTGGTCCAAAGGTCTTCTTTAGCCAGCTTAAACTGTAACCAGCAGCTAACGTAACGCCCATTGTATAGAACTTATCTGGAATGGCATGATTAAAGAAATGCAACTTACCTTTGTAATCAACATCGGCATTGTCATCATACTTCAGGACTACACCTGAAGTCCCGATACTTGCCATCACCATATTTGGTGCTAAGATTCCAGAGCCAACTGCTCCAGCTGCATTATCCGCTGCGCCACCAAAGACTTTCGTGTCTTGAGTTAGACCAGCAAATAATGAATAACTTTCAGAGATGTTACCAGCAAAACCGATTGATTCAATCAATGGAGGACACATGTCCAACGGAATACCAAACTTATCGGCAACCGTCTTGCTCCATTCTTTCTTAGCGACATCTAATAACACCGTTCCGGCAGCATCAGAATATTCCATAGCAATTTCGCCAGTCATCCGGTAACGGAGGTAATCTTTAGGTAGTAAGAAAGTCTTGGCTTTCGCAAAAATATTAGGTTCATTTTCCTTCACCCATAAAATTTTAGGTAAAGTAAAGCCTTCCAATGGTTGATTACGAGTGATATCAATAAATTCATCACCCATCACGTCCAGAATTTCTTCCCGTTGTTTGGTTGTCCGGGTATCATTCCACAAGATTGCGGGACGCAAAACTTGTTTGTTTTCATCTAAGAGTACTAATCCGTGCATTTGGCCGGAATAACTAATTCCTTCAATTTCTTCAGGTTTAATTCCATCATTTAAAATTAAGCGCACGATTGAAACGGTTGTGGCTGAAACCCAATCTTCTGGATTTTGTTCACTGTATCCAGGTTTGGGATTACTTAATTCATAGTCAAAACTTTCTTGAGCGACAATGTTCCCATTGCGATCAACTGCAGAAACTTTAACGGCACTAGTTCCTAAATCGACTCCAAGTACATAACTCATCGTCCGTTCCTCACTTTCAATTTATAAAATAAAATGGAGGGTGGAATATTCATCCCATCCTCCACTTATGATTGACCTATATTAACTTGTCATCAGAATACTTTGATTATTTCAAAGCGTCAATGATGTAGTGGTTAATTGTATCTTTAACTTGTTCTAGGTGATCTGAGTGAGTAGCATCACGAATTTCTTTTGAAGTCTTGTCAATAGTGTAGGCTTCAAGTTCTGCTAATCCTGCTTTACCACTTTCGATATCAGCACCGATACCTGATTTGTATGAAGAATAACGGTCAGCAACAACGTTATCAAGAACCTTGTCTTCCTTCATCTTCAATGCAACACGTAATCCGGCAGCAAATGTATCCATACCAACGATATGTGAGTAGAATAAGTCATTTGCTTCGAATGATGAACGACGTGGTTTAGAATCAAAGTTCAATCCACCATGAGGTCCGATTTGTCCTTCTTCAACAACTTCAGTCATGGCTGCAACTGATTCGTAAAGGTTTGATGGGAATTCATCAATATCCCATCCGATTAACTTGTCACCTTCGTTAGCATCCAATGATCCTAACATACCGGCTTCACGAGCAACACGGATTTCATGTTGATAAGTGTGACCAGCCAAGTTAGCATGGTTACCTTCAAGGTTCAACTTGAAGTCATTTTCAAGTCCGTATTCCTTCAAGAAGTTAAGGGTTGTAGCAGCATCAAAGTCATATTGATGTGTCATTGGTTCTTTTGGTTTTGGTTCGAGCATGAATTGTGCGTCGAATCCAATTTCGTTAGCATAATCTTTAGCCAAGTGGAATAACTTAGCAGCATGTGATTGTTCTAACTTCATATCAGTGTTCCAAAGTGATTCGTAACCTTCACGTCCACCCCAGAATACATAGTTTTCTGATCCAACGCGCTTACCAACTTCCAAGCTGTGCTTGATTTGAGCAGCTGAGTAAGCAAATACGTCAGCGAATGGTGAAGTAGCAGCACCGGCAACGAAACGAGGGTTACCGAACATGTTTGAAGTGTTCCATAATACCTTTTTGCCAGTTGTCTTTTGATATTCAACGATACGGTCAACAACTTTGTCTAAGTTTGCGTTAGTTTCACGAAGTGTGTCGCCTTCTGGGGCTAAATCACGGTCGTGGAATGCAAAGAAGTCAACGCCTAATTTGTCATAAAATTCGAATGCATAGTCAACTTTTGCAAGTGCCAAATCCATTGGATCAGAATACTTATCGTAAGGACGAATAGCAGTTCCGTCACCAAAGTTATCGACTAAGCGTTGGTCAAATGTGTGCCAGTATGCAACTGAGAAGCGTAACCAGTCACGCATTTTCTTTCCGCCGATAACTTCGTCAGCGTTGTAATAATGAAAGCCTAAGCCTGATTCCAATTTGTCTGTGCCCACGTAAGGGACTTTGTCTACGTTCCAATATGCCATGATTAAAAGTGCCTCCTGAATTTAGTTTGTTGTTTCAACCAACTTACAAGATTAAGTATAACGCTTACATTTTATATTGCAACCCCTTTCAACAAAAAAGTTCAAAAATTTGCCTCGTGTGTGATTATTTGCACATTGATTTCGACGGTAAAAAAATAGAAGCTATCGCTAGCTTCCATTATTTAAAGTATTTTGTTTAACTCTGAATTAAATTTCAAATCCATACCTTCCATTGCTAAGGCTTTATGAGTAATTGCCGAACAGCCACCTAACATCGAGGAGTAACGTGCTCCTGGCATATCAAAGATTTCAATCAAATTATTGCCAGAACGCATCTTATATTTAGCGTTCAAAACGGGGACCATTTCTGGGATATTTTCAACAAGATCAGAACTAATATAGATTGATTCTGGATTTAACCCCATCGCTGTATTGTAAATGATTATTGAAAGATAGCTACAAAAGTCTTCCACTGATTTAACTACTTCTTCGTTTTGTTGATAATACAACTTGGCAACTCCAGCAAAATCCAAACTAGGTTGGCTGAGATTAGTCCGAATCGTTTCAATAATTGCATCTTGAGAAGCAAAATCTTCAATCTTAGTGCCTTTATCCGGATTGTTAGGATCAGCTAAGTAAATTGAACGTCCAACTTCACCAGCTTCACCATATTCACCACGATAAATTTCATGATCAATAACAATCCCGGCCCCAATCCCTTTATGGATACTGAAGACAACAATATTGTGTAATCGTTTATCAGACAACTTAGAAAAATCGCGTTGCGCCATCGCCACCAAGTTGGCTTCATTTTCTAAGACCACCGGTACTTCAAATTCGTCCGTTAAGACTTGATATAGATCCACATCTTGCATATCAATAAATGGCGATGATTTGATTTGCGTTCCCATGACAATTCCATGAATCGCTACAGAAATACCCATTAAACCTTCACGAGTGGCACTTAATTTTTTTGCTTCTTCTATTAACATCTCGACCATTTGGTGAATGTCTTTACCGACCGTATAAATTCGGTCGTAGGAAAATGGAGTTCCTTCTATATAATTGGCCATCACATCTAAGTGGTTAAATCCAAGGTCAAAATTAATGGTGTACCCGTAGTCCTTGTTGACTTTAATCATCACTGGCTTACGGCCACCGACCTCAGAACTATCACCTTGACCAGTTTCTACGACTAAATCTTTTTCTTTTAAATCATTATAAATGGCTGAAACCGTTGATTTGTTCAATCCTAAATTTCGCGAAATTTGGATCCGCGAAATTGGTTCATCTATGAAAATTTGTTGCAATACTGACTTTTCGTTGTTACTCCGTATCTCTTCTTTTCTAAGTGTCATAATTGCTCCTCGTCTAGTTACATATTCTTTCTAATTCTACCATATCCCCCAGTTAGTTTGAATACAACAAAATGTACAAACCCGGAATAGTTCGTTTACATACCAAACTAACTACCATTGTAATTATATAAACGTTCTTGATGCAATGCAAGCACTTTCAAATGTTTCATACTGTTTATTTAATCTTCACTATTTAGATTATTGTTAAGTAGTGGTAGAATATATTTAATCGCTTACATTCCCACAACAACTTAATTATGGAGGAAACATACATGAATATTGAAAAAGTCTCATTTGGAGAAGCAAACTCAAAACCAGTTGATAAATATACTTTAACTAACGATAACGGTGTTAGCATTTCGGTGCTAACATTCGCTGCACTCTGGCAAGCATTCAAAGTTCCAACTGCCAAAGGTGATGTTAACCTGCTTCTCAGTTCTGATAACATTGAAAATTACACCAATAATCCATTCTTTGCAGGCCGGATTGTCGGCCGGATTGGTGGACGTTTGAAGGATGGTCAATTTGAAATTGATGGTACTACTTACCAAGTTGAGCAAAATGAAGGTAAAAACAGTCTTCATAGTGGTACTAACGGATTTGCCAACCAAATCTGGAACGCTGAAACTAATCAAACAGCTGACACAGTTTCAATTACTTTGAGCTTTACTTTCACACCTGCTATCGATAAATTCCCAGGTAACTTAGATGCCAAAGTAACTTATACGCTCCACAATGACAACTCAGTCACCATTGACTTCAACGGAACAACTGATGGTAACACCTTGTTCAACCCAACGAGTCATGCATACTGGAACTTGTCAGACGGTGGTGCTGACATCCTTAACCATACTTTCCAAGCTAACTCAGGTTCACATTTGGAATTTGACAATGAAAAAATTCCCACTGGTAACTTGCTAGTAAATGCTGGAACTCCATTTGACTTCAGCAAACCAACTTTGTTTAAGGATGCAATCGAAGGTATGTCAAATACCGATGAAAAAGGCTTTGATGATATCTTAGTTGTTAACCCTGACAGTGATGAAGAAATTGCTACTTTGACTGACAAAGATAGTGGCCGTTCAATCAAGCTCTATTCAGATCGTAATGGACTAGTAATCTTCACGGCTAACTCATTTAACTCTGACGCAACTTATGAAAATGGTGTTGGTCATCCATACCAAGCCGTTGCTTTGGAAATGCAAACATTATCAGATACACCTCACCACGCTAACTTTGGTGATGTAACCTTACGTGCTAATGAAACTAAAAATTATCAAATCAAAATTGTGCCTGAATTCTAGGAAATAATTTAAGAGAGAATCAGTTAATCGACTGATTTGTCTCCATATACAAAAAGCGCGACCTATCAGGGCGCGCTTTTTTGTATCATTAATTTGCAAATCTTTCCCTATGTGGATAAAAAACATACTATTTTTCCTGAAAATCAGCTGAAATTCTATGAACTTCAGTGAAATAATAAAGTCGATAACTAAAAGTTCGTGGCCTTTAGTAATAATCGACAAATCTTGATATGAATATGAAGAGTATGATTTTCATTGTGTACTAAATAGTTACGTAAATTTAAACGACAAATCAACTTTCTAAACTAATAAATCCTTATTATTACGATCAAAGGCCAGCCCACCATTACAACCTAATTTTTTGATTGTTTTTGTTTCGAATTTTTTAACCGCGCGTTTTATAATCAAGTTAGCCAAATACTTTTAGCTAATTGATAAAATAAAAAACACCAAGACAAATCTCTGTTATCATTGATGTTCCTACACAAACAATGAAAGAGGTTATTGTCTTGATGCAAGAACAGAATACCACAGTCAGAAAAAAAGGTCAGCACCTAACTTCGTTTGAACGAGGCAGAATTGCTACGCTACACAGCCAAGGCTATTCCAATCGTGCAATTGCCAGAGCGCTTAATGTTTGTCATCAAACAATCAATAATGAATTGTGCCGCGGCGAGATCGACCAAGTAAAAAAAGTGAATGGTCAACGCCAATATTACGCTGTATACTCACCAGAAACAGCACAAGCTAAGTACGAAGCTAATCGAGCCCACTGTCATCGACCTTTGAAACTCGTCGGTGTCGCTGATTTTATCGACTATTTTACGACTCATTTGCGTCAAGATGGTTGGTCGCCTGATGCAGCAGTAGGACGGGCCAAACTTGAAGGC